>DOJM01000468.1:48944-51552 GCA_003529225.1 Paenibacillus sp. | reverse complement strand
AAGGTTACTTTGCGTACTTAGTGAGTTCATTGTATTAAGATAATTTCCGTTACTGAGGAGCCAAGACTAAATCAAGTTACTTTACCCATATAGACAAATACTACAGTTACAGTATCTAATTAGATTCGATACAAGTAGCAATTCAATTCGCTAAAGTAGGCATTCGGTGTACATTGTGAATACGATTTGCAAGGTGAATCGGTGTACAGATGCTCACTTCAAAGGTAACTATGATCGCATTCCTGTTATAGGGAAAATATCCCTAAAAATAGACCGATTTTGCTCGAAAAGTAAGTTATATGGAAACCCTCCTTATAAATTCACTAAAAGCAGCTGTTTTTACGTGAATCAACGTAATATATGGAGAAATTCCCTATAAGCCCTTCAATGGGGCTACTTTCTTCAAACTATAGGGAGGTTTTCCCTATAGTTCTTACTAATTGGGTCATAACTGAGCAAATGAGTAGATATTTAGCGAAATACATTAATAAGGTTACTTTGCGTACTTAGTGAGTTCAGTTTATTAAGATAATTATCATTACCGAGGAACCCAGACTAATCAAGTTACTTCTTCCCATTCAAACAAGTTTGTTACTAAATCTCAGGACTCCACCGACTGTCCTACACCAACAATTCAATAAATCCTCAATTGTGCGTTTACTAATTACCGAAACGGCTATACTACCTAATAGTAGCCAAAGGTGGAAAGGTAGACTGAACGAAACAGGAGGATGACCTATGGAATTGAGTATAGTTGTGATGATCGTGCAGCTCTTTTTCGCGCTGGTTATCGGCGTATACTTTTGGAATCTGCTGCGGGGTCAGAAGACAAACAAGACGGCGGTAGACCGAGAGTCGCGTAAGGAACTGGATAAACTACGGAAGATGCGTATGATTTCATTAACCAAACCATTGTCGGAGAAAACTAGGCCGGCTTCTATTGGAGATATTGTCGGGCAAAAAGACGGGCTCCGCGCCCTGAAGGCCGCACTATGTAGTGCAAATCCGCAGCATGTGATTATTTATGGTCCGCCAGGAGTCGGCAAGACTGCAGCGGCGCGCGTGGTCATGGAAGAGGCGAAAAAAAATGTCCTTTCCCCTTTTAAAGGTGACGCCAAATTCACTGAAATTGATGCGACGACCGCTCGTTTTGATGAGCGTGGTATTGCCGACCCGTTAATCGGATCGGTGCATGATCCTATCTATCAGGGTGCTGGAGCCATGGGCGTGGCAGGCGTGCCACAACCGAAGCCAGGAGCGGTGACGAAGGCGCATGGCGGGATTCTTTTTCTGGATGAGATCGGTGAGCTTCACCCCATTCAGATGAACAAGCTGCTAAAGGTGCTGGAGGACCGGAAGGTGCTACTAGAGAGCGCATATTATAATTCTGAGGATAATAATACTCCGGCTTACATTCATGATATTTTTCAAAATGGCTTACCCGCTGATTTCCGGTTAGTTGGCGCGACTACGCGCTCCCCGGATGAGATTTCTCCCGCGCTGCGTTCACGCTGCATGGAGATTTATTTCCGTCCGCTATTACCGGATGAGATTGCGGTCATCGCGCGTGACGCGATACAGAAGATCGGACTGAAGCCAAGTCCTGAAGCAGTCACTGTTGTGCAGCAATATGCAACAAATGGCCGGGAGGCGGTCAATATGATTCAGCTTGCTGCCGGATTAGCGCTAACGGAGCAGAGAGATACGCTAAGTGCTGCTGATGTAGAATGGGTAGCAGGGAGCAGCCAGCTTCCACTTCGGACAGAACGCAAAATTCCTTCGGCGCCGCAGATTGGTTTGGTTAACGGACTTGCCGTGTATGGACCGGGAATGGGTACCTTGCTCGAGATCGAAGTATCTGCAGCGCCTGCGCAGAACGGTCAAGGCAGACTGAACGTAACCGGAGTGGTAGATGAGGAAGAGATTGGTGGAGGTTCTCGCACGATTCGGAGAAAGAGTATGGCCAAAGGCTCGGTTGAGAATGTATTAACCGTACTGCGCACCATGAATCTGGAGCCAGACCGTTATGATCTGCATGTGAACTTTCCAGGTGGAACACCCATTGACGGACCATCAGCTGGGGTTGCGATGGCAGTTGCTATTGTCTCCGCCATTCGTGGTCTTCCCGTGGATAATACCGTAGCGATCACTGGTGAGATAGGCATACATGGTCGTGTGAAGCCTGTGGGTGGTGTAATTGCGAAGGTGGAGGCTGCTTTTCAGGCGGGAGCTACTACGGTGCTTATTCCAAAAGAAAACTGGCAGTCCCTATTCGCTGACCTCGCCCCACTGCGCGTCATTCCTATGGAAACGGTGGAAGAAGTATTCCGTCATCTGTTTGGTGCCGATACAGCAGATGTAAGGCTTCCAGCAGTAGCTGGAGAGCTTTTCTCCGCAGCGCCTTCACTCCTAAAGTCCGATGCTGCTGGAGAGTCTGCAAAGGGTTGAGCTTAAATTATTGCCTAAAATGTAAGCTAGGGTGTGTTATGGTTTCGATAAGTAAATCGAGACTTACCACTGTGAAATAAAGGGAGCTGCAGGCCTGTCTGCTGCTTCCTTTTTTAAAAATATAGATTCACACTTTCCATAATCCTTACATTTCTTTGAG
>DOJM01000468.1:48650-48894 GCA_003529225.1 Paenibacillus sp. | reverse complement strand
GCTTTTGTTAGAATGAATTCATATGAGATTAATTGAGAGCCATGGGAGGTGCGAAAGCGATGATGACAAATAAAACAAAAGGTCGTCGTTTTCCTTTATTACCGCTAAGCGGTCTTCTTGTGTACCCAAGCATGGTTCTTCACTTGGATGTGGGCCGTGAGAAGTCAGTTCGGGCACTAGAAAAAGCTATGGTTGATGATAATTTAATTCTTCTGTGTTCACAGTCGGAAGTGAATATTGAAGA
>DOJM01000468.1:42223-48490 GCA_003529225.1 Paenibacillus sp. | reverse complement strand
GCGCGAGCTACCGGAAGAGGAAGATGGCGATCAAGAGTGTGACGCGCTGATGCGTACAGTACTTAATCAGTTCGAACACTATATAACGTTATCCAAAAAAGTGACACCAGAGACACTGGCTGCTGTATCCGATATTGAGGAGCCGGGTCGTCTTGCGGATGTCATTACGAGTCATTTATCGCTTAAGATTAAGGATAAGCAAGAAATTCTAGAGACGATTGATGTTAGTAAACGGCTAGAGAAGCTTCTTGATATTCTTAATAATGAGCGTGAAGTGCTGGAGCTTGAACGCANNGCGCGAGCAAATGAAAGCGATCCAGAAAGAACTCGGCGAGAAGGAAGGTCGGGTGGGAGAAGCGGAAGAACTGCGGAATCTAATGGAAGAGAAGAATTTGCCGGAACGCGTGAAAGAGAAGATGGAGAAGGAAATCGATCGTCTGGAAAAAATGCCAGTGAGCTCAGCGGAAGGTGGCGTCATTCGCAATTATGTGGATTGGCTGCTGGGCCTTCCTTGGAATGAGCAGACAGAAGATGACCTCGACATCAAGAAGGCAGAACTGGTACTCGATGAGGACCACTACGGTTTGGAAAAACCAAAGGAACGGGTATTGGAATATTTAGCCGTTCAGCAGCTGGTGAAGAAGCTAAAAGGTCCTATACTATGCCTTGTAGGGCCTCCGGGTGTAGGCAAAACCTCACTGGCCCGTTCCATCGCCCGTTCACTTAATCGTAAGTTCGTTCGCATTTCGCTTGGCGGTGTACGTGATGAAGCGGAAATCCGTGGTCATCGCCGGACTTATGTAGGTGCGATGCCAGGCCGGATCATTCAAGGAATGAAGACGGCAGGAACGATTAATCCGGTTATCCTGCTAGATGAGATTGATAAGATGGCTGCAGATTTCCGTGGCGACNNCGCTTGAGGTACTGGACCCAGAACAGAACAATACATTCAGCGACCATTTCGTAGAGTTGCCGTTTGATTTATCAAACGTTATGTTTGTTACTACAGCGAATGTAGTGCATAACATTCCGCGTCCGCTACTCGACCGGATGGAAATGTTATTCATTCCGGGTTATACGGAACTGGAGAAATTGCAGATCGGTAGCCGTTATCTTTTGCCGAAGCAGAAGAAGAACCATGGTCTTGCAGAAGACCAACTGATCATTGAAGACGACAGTTTATTACGTATCGTGCGTGAATATACTCGTGAATCCGGTGTACGTAATTTGGAGCAGCAGATTGCAGCGTTATGCCGCAAAGCCGCGAAACAGATTGTGTCCAAGGAAAAAGAAAGTGTAGTCATTCTGCCGGATGACATCAAGGACTACCTAGGTGCATCGAAATACCGTTACGGTATGGCGGAGCTTGAAGATCAGATTGGCACAGTAACTGGACTGGCCTGGACTGAGGTTGGTGGCGATACGCTGCTGATCGAAGTGACTGTTGTGCAGGGAACGGGCAAGCTGACACTTACTGGACAACTGGGCGATGTAATGAAGGAGTCGGCGCAGGCTGCTTTCAGTTATACACGTTCGAAGGCGGAGGAGCTGGGGCTCCAGCCCGATTTTTATGAGAAGATTGATATTCATATCCACATTCCTGAAGGTGCGATTCCGAAGGATGGCCCGTCTGCAGGGATTACGATTGCTACCGCTTTGATCTCCGCACTTACGAAGCGTTATGTTTCGAAGGATGTGGCCATGACCGGTGAGATCACCCTACGTGGACGTGTATTGCCGATCGGTGGACTGAAAGAGAAGTCTTTAGCTGCACACCGTGCTGGATATAAAAAAATCCTTCTTCCCAAAGACAATGAACGTGATCTGAAAGAAATTCCAGAGAGCGTACGCAATGATGTGGAGTTCATACCAGTATCTAACTCGGATCAGGTCTTGCATCATGCGTTAGTTGAGCATCATAATGAAATTAGCAGTGAGCCACCGAGTAGTGTGCATTAGAAAGGAAGTCCTATGAAAGTTAATATTGCCGAATTTATAATCAGTGCCGTTGGCCCTGATCAATACCCTGATGATGCTTTGCCAGAGGTTGCTCTGGCAGGGCGCTCCAATGTAGGGAAGTCATCCCTCATTAACCGAATGATTAACCGCAAGAATCTTGCTCGGACAAGCTCCACCCCAGGTAAGACCCAGCATATGAACTATTACCGTATCAATGAAGACAGCATGTATTTTGTTGACTTTCCAGGTTACGGGTATGCTAAAGTGTCGAAGAGACAACGTGCGACATGGGGCAAGATGGTAGAGAAGTATCTCTCTGAGCGCGATACGTTGAGGCTTGTTCTGCTCATCGTGGATCTGCGTCATCCGCCGACCAGCAATGATAAGATGATGTTCGATTGGTTGAAGCATTATGATCTTCCTATGTGTGTAGTAGCGACTAAGGCGGATAAGATTCCGAAGACTCGCTGGCAAAAGCATATCAAGATCATGAAGCAGGAGCTTGGCGTGCTGCCAGGGGATAATTTCATTCCATTCTCTTCAGAGATTGGCCTGGGTAAAGAAGAACTTTGGGGATTAATCGATGGGTATGTTCTCTCCTCGAAGAATGAAACGCCAGATTCTGAGGATGCTGAAATAGCTGCAAATGAACCTCAGCATGAGGAACCTACTGAAGCTTAAGACATGAACTCATTTACAATTAAGCAACCATTCCTTTTGGGAATGGTTGTATTTTTTTTGTTGGTAAAACTAAATTTTCTATGGGAAGGGACCGATAGATAACATATGAAAGATATCCATTGCCACATCTTACCCTTTATGGATGACGGAGCTACTGATTGGGAATCCGCTCTCGCCATGGCGCATGACGCCTATCGGAACGGGATCACATCCGTCATTGCCACACCACATCACGCCAACGGCCAATATATGAATAACGCCCCCAGTATAAGAGAAGCAGTGGATCTGATGAATGAGAAACTTCGTCAGCATGGCAATCCACTGCTTGTTCTTCCAGGTCAGGAAATCAGAGTGTACGGAGATTTACTGGATGATCTGGAGCGGGGGCAACTGCTAAGTCTTGCAGACTCGCGGTATATTTTNNACGAGTCCCACGCAACATGGAAGAAATCTGTCACGAGCTGATCATTCAAGGTTTCGTTCCGGTCATCGCCCATCCGGAGCGCAATGCTGAAGTAGCTGCCGATCCTTCTAAGTTAGAAAGATTGATAGAGCTGGGATCACTTGGTCAGGTAACCGCACAAAGTCTTGCAGGCGTCTTCGGGAATAAACTTCAGAAGCTATCCCTGGAGTTATGTCGTAGAAGTGCAGTACATGTGTTGGCCTCTGATGCACATGACAGTGTTCATCGTCCATTTGGATTAAGCGCTGCTTATGTGGTTTTAGAGAAAGAATTAGGTCCTGAGATGCGCGACTATATGCGTGAGAATGCTCAGCAAATTGTGGCAAATGGTGAGGTTAATCGTGGTAATCACGTACAAATTAGGAGGAATCGACACAAATTGTTTGGCATTTTTTCCCGAAAGGGCTGACTATTCTACCTAATAGTGGTAGAATGGGTTTTATTGGGTGAATCGATGCTATGCGTAATAGTGTAGGTATGGGCGAATAGTCTAGGACTATAGTAACACAAGAATTTAAATACATATAAAGAGGTGGATATTTAGTGACTTTGAAAAAGAAACTAGTAGTATCAACATTGGCAGCAAGTATGGTAGCAGCATCCGTAGCGGGTCTTCCGTTGGGTAGTCTTGGAGCAGTAGGTACAGCATCTGCAGCTACAGTTACTAGTAGTACAGCAGTTAAGACAAAGATTCTTAATGTTTACAAACAATTGACCGCAACAGATGTAGTTTATCTCTACAATTTGAAGACTGAGGTTGCAGCGCTGGATGAAGCAACTTTCACAGAGATCTTTGCTCCAGTCTTGAACAAGCTTTCATTGGATGAAGTAGAAACAAAGACATCACTTAAATTGTTCCAAAGTGTTACTAGTGTAGTCTATGATGTCTATGGAAATGACTTCTCTGGAATTCAAATTATCCGTAACGACGACAAAAATATTGCTTTGCTGAGCAAAATTGCAACTAAAGCAGGTGTGTCTGGCCTTACGGTTGATAATGTTGCTGAATTCTTGAGCAGTATTGAAACGGAACTTCGTGCATTGGTAAGCAACAAGACAACTGCAGAGTTGTTGGCAATTCTGACATCTGAATCGGGTTACGATACTTTGTTGGATGAAGCTATTGCAAAAGTATTGAACCACACAACAGGAGTAGGAGCTCTTACAGTAAGCCAAGCGTTGCAAAATCTTGGAGTTACTTCTGGNNGGTAATAGTGGAAGCGGGAGTGGAAGTGTTACAACTCCTGTAGCTCCTGTTCAAACTCCAGGAATCTATGACGTATCCAAGCTCGTAAGCATTGTTGACGGTAAAGCAACCGTGAAATTGGTTGACGCTGATGTAATTAAAGAATTTGATAAGCTGGTTGCAGCGAATCCTGGCAAAACTGGTCTTACTTTGACCTTGAATCTGGGAACAGTAAACGCTACCACAGTTGAAGTTCCACTTTCTAAAGCAATTATTGAAGCTGCAAAAGCTAAAGGTATTGCGAATATCGCAGTTACTTTCAACGGTGTAACTGTAACGATCCCTGTAAGCCAATTCAGCACAGCAATCGCATTGACAGTAACTACTGCTAAACCAGAAGTTGTAACTTCCGTTACCAAACTGAAATTGGCTTCGGATGTGTATGAATTCGCACTTAGTGTGAACGGTGTAGCAACAAGTACATTTAAACAACCAATTACAATCAAATTACCACTCAAGAATACAGATGGTCTTGATAAAGAATTGCTGTCCGTAGCGAAACTTGTATACGGTAGCCTGCAATTCCAAGGTGGAGTGCTTGATGGAGAGTTCATCGTAGAACCACGTGATACATTCTCATCCTATGCAGTGCTTGAGAATAAAGTAAACTTTACGGATATTGCTAGTGTACAAGCATGGGCTGGCAAACAAATTCAAGTCGTAGCTGCAAAAGGCGCGATTGAAGGCGTAGGCGAAGGCAAATTCGCACCGAAGAGCAATGTCACTCGTGCAGAGTTCGCTAAAATGCTGATTCGTGCGCTTAACCTGGAGAACAATTCAGCTGTACAAAGCTTTAGCGATGTAAGTTCATCTGCTTGGTATGCACCTTATGTAGCGGTTGCAGCAGAAAAAGGAATCATTAANNCCGCAGTGCGGATAAGTTCGATCCTAATGCAACTATCACACGTGCAGAGATGGCAACAATGATCTCCCGCGCAGTGAAATCTATTAATCCGGCTGCAACAACGAATGTAACGGCAATTAGCCAATTCTCCGATGCTGCTAAGATCAGCGCATCTTTGAGAGATGGCGTAGCATTCGCAGCAGATCATAACTTGGTTATCGGAAATGCTGGTAAGTTCAACCCGAACGATACGGCAACTCGTGCTGAAGCAGCAGTAATTATCTACCGTACCATTAACTTCAAGTAAGTAAATAAAAAGTATAGTATACAGCCTCCTCTCATGTAGGTGAGAGGAGGCAATTTTTTGCCAATAGGGAAGTGCTGTAATATAGTAACGAAATATTTCAGAAATAGCTTGGAGGTAATTACACTTGTCATCACAAGAATTGGATCTTCGCGATTATTTTCAGATCGTCAGGAAGAGACTATGGCTGATTGTTAGCATAGTTGTTTTGGTGTGCGGTGTTGCTGGTGTGTACAGTCTATATATTAAGAATCCGGTGTATGAAGCATCCACTAAGATTATTGTTAACCAGACTCCGACTCAATCGGCAGCAGCGCAGCTTGATTTGAACCAGATTAATACTAATATTCAATTGATTAATACGTATAAGGAAATTATTAAGTTTCCGGCCATCCTTGATATTGTTACGAGAGATTATCCGCAGTTCAATATTACTGCAGAAGAGCTGTTGAAGAAGGTTAATGTGAGCTCCGTCAATAATACGCAGGTGATGACACTTGTCGTTCGAGATAACTCGTATCAGCGAGCCGCTGAAATCGTGAATGCCATTTCACTTGTATTCAAGGATGAGATTCCTAACCTATTTAATGTGGAGAACGTATCGATTCTGAATGAGGCCAAAGTGAATCCGCTTATCGAGCCAGGACCCGTAGAACCGAATGTCTTAATGAATATGGCTATAGCTTTCATCGTGTCCTTGATGATTGGTTTAGGGATTGCTTTCTTGCTGGAATACATGGACGATACGCTGAAGACTGAAGCCGATATTG
>DOJM01000468.1:36243-42123 GCA_003529225.1 Paenibacillus sp. | reverse complement strand
AAAACATCCAGAAAGGCGGGCGAACTCGAACATGTCACAGCTGCCAAATAAACAACGTCATCTGATTACCGTTACGAACCCTCGCTCCCCTGTATCTGAAGCATTTCGCGCGCTACGCACGAATATTGATTTTTCCTCTGTGGATGAGACTATTCAAGTAATCATGGTAACTTCGTCTGGACCGGAGGAAGGTAAATCAACAGTTTCTGCTAATTTAGCTGCGGCTTATGCACAGGCAGATAAGAAGGTATTGTTAATTGACGGTGATTTGCGGAAACCGACAGCACATAAGACTTTTTCGCTTAGTAACCGTTTTGGGCTATCTTCACTACTGTCGCAGCAGGCGGTTCTTGAGGATACAGTCCAAGATTCTGGTGTTNNNGCAGAAATGATGGCTTCTAATCGGATGAGTACTCTTTTGCAGGACTTGCGTCAGCGTTATGATGTCATTCTTATTGATACTCCACCGTTATTGGCGGTTACAGATGCGCAGATCATGGCTTCCAAGAGTGATGGTGTCATTATGGTTGTCAGCTATGGCAAGGTAAAGCGGGATATTGCTGTAAAAGCTAAAGCTAACCTCGATCGTGTAGGTGCAAAAATGCTTGGCGTGGTTCTTAATAATGTAAAACGTAAAGCCAGCGAAGGTTACTATTACTACTACTATGGAAATTGATTTGTTCTTTAACAATAATGTTGTTTTTGGAGGCACTGAAAATGACAGCGAAATCTAGAGTAGTTCTTTTATTCTTTATTGACCTTGCAATCATCTGGTTCAGCATTATAACATCCTATTTGTTTCGGTATCCTAATCAACCTATCCAGGATTACGNNCAATTTGGTGTGATTGCAACGGTTGCATTCGGTGGAAGTCTAATCTATTTCGGTTTATATCGAAGAATGTGGCAATATGCCAGCATTGGTGAGATCATATCCGTTTCAAAGGCGATTGTAGTAGGGTCATTACTCTCATTTGCAGCAGCATATTTTATATTGCCAGAACGAGTGCCCTTAGCAATTGAAGTTCGGACTATGGAGACTGTTCTTGTGTTAGTAGGTGGGGTTCGATTCTTGTGGAGAGTGCTCCATAATGATCGTATCAATTATAAAGACACTCAGACCCATACACTTATTGTAGGTGCAGGCGATTGTGGAATATTAATTGCCAGGGAAATGATGGGACCTTCTTTTGCTCATACCAAGCTAGTAGGTTTCATTGATGATAGTATCAATAAATATCATATGTCTATACTGGGTGTGCCAGTGTTAGGAAATCGTTACGCGATTCCCGCTATTGTGAAAGATCGGGAAATTCATGAAATTATTATCGCTATGCCTTCCGTTTCACGTACTGAAATCTCTGAAATTATTAATCTTGCGAAGAAAACAGGGGCCAAACTTAAGATTATACCGGCGCTTAACGATCTGATCGCGGGAAAAATATCAGTGAAGAAACTGCGAGATGTTAGCGTTGAAGATTTACTAGGTCGTGAGCCGATAATAGCAGATTTGAACAGTATTCTAGGTTATGTACACCATAAGACTGTGTTAGTTACGGGGGCTGGTGGATCTATTGGTTCAGAGCTATGTCGGCAGATTTCCCCATTTGGTCCCGACAAGCTAATGCTACTTGGACACGGAGAGAACAGCATTTATACGATTGAAATGGAGCTTCGTAAGAAGTTTCCGGATCTGAATATTGTTACCGTAATCGCGGATGTACAGGACCGCAGCCGGATGATGGACATATTCAGCAGCCATAAGCCACATGTTGTCTTTCATGCGGCAGCACATAAACACGTCCCATTGATGGAGCGGAACCCTTCCGAAGCCATTAAGAATAACGTCTTCGGAACAAGGAATGTTGCGGATTGTGCAGATAAATATGGTGCGGAGAGATTTGTAATGATCTCTTCGGATAAAGCGGTTAACCCAACGAGTGTAATGGGTGCAACTAAGCGTATTGCTGAAATGTATGTGCAAAGTCTGCATACCACAAGTAGAACAAAGTTCTCAGCCGTGCGTTTTGGGAACGTGCTTGGCAGTCGTGGCAGTGTAATTCCGGCCTTTAAAGAGCAGATTGCTGCTGGTGGACCAGTCACGGTTACTCATCCGGAAATGGTCCGATATTTTATGACGATTCCAGAAGCTGTTCAGCTTGTAATCCAGTCGGGTTCTTTTGCTAAAGGCGGAGAAGTGTTCATTCTGGATATGGGAGAGCCCGTAAAGATTCTAACGTTAGCGGAAGATTTGATTACGCTCTCTGGTTATGAACCTTATCGGGATATTGATATTCAGTTCTCCGGCATTCGTGAGGGCGAGAAGTTATATGAAGAGTTGTTGACGGATGAAGAAAATTTAGGTTCTACAGATCACGGAAGAATCTTTATCGGTAGACCTAATGTGGTAAGTCTGAATCAGCTAGAACTGGAATTTAAACGCTTGGAACGTGTTCTCGCTGAAGAACCTAAAGTTATTCGCGAAATAATCAATCAGATTGTACCGATGCAGCCCGTTGCGCATGTTGCTATCAGCTAATTTATTCATAAAGGGGGATACATAAGTGTTCAACAAACGATGGAAAAAGATCCTTTTATGGACGCTGTCAGTCATTGTTGTTCTGGGTGTTGGGGGTCTGTTCGCTGCTAATTATGCTGTGGATAAGCTGATGAATTCGATGGCAGATGGTTTTGATCTGGATTCTGAGGATAATGTTAGCGGAGGTCAAGATCAAGTAACAGCACCCGAAGATACAGTAGTAGATGGTAAAGTCGATCCTGTAGCGNNACTGCTTCATCAACAGATGACAAGGGAAGTAATGATCAAGGTACCAAAGATAATGATGTAACCGGAAAAGATACAACTGCTTCTGCAACTAGTGAACCTACGAAAGCTCCCTCAACAGATTCGAAAGATAGCTCTTCAGATGGTTATACAGCGCAGGTCTCAACAGATAAAGCTAAAGAAATTCAAGATAACGTAACGATGAAGGATAAGGCAGACGTAGCTGCTATTGTGCTTGGTCAGCTAAGTGTATCCGATATTAATCGGTTAAAAGATTTGGCCAAAGGTGGCTTAACCATTGACGAGAAGCGGGAAGCACGCAGTATCATTCTCGGTAAAGTTTCCGAAGAACAATATAATGAGCTTTCACAGGTTGCTAAGAAGTATGGTGTGAGTCAAGGGAAGACACGAGATCAAACCCTTAAAGAAGA
Organism: Paenibacillus sp.; assembly: GCA_003529225.1. GTDB lineage: Bacteria > Bacillota > Bacilli > Paenibacillales > Paenibacillaceae > Paenibacillus_AQ > Paenibacillus_AQ pseudetheri. The sequence goes on along the minus strand of DOJM01000468.1, from coordinate 38,908 downwards.
AGAACAATTAAAAGCGAAAGAAAAGGGAAGTGAATAAGTATGTCTAAAGCAACAATACCAGCAGTAGCATTGCTTCTAGTAGCATCAATCGGTTTGGCACCATTAACGGCATCTGCACCAATATCTGCTTCGGCAGCAGTTGTAACTAACACAACGAGTAAGGCGGCAACAGCTACAGTCAAAGTACAAAGTATGAACGTGAAGATGATTTTTGACGGTGTTAGCATTGTGCCACCAGCAGGTCAGTATGTGTTCATGTACAACAATACAACTTATGTTCCATTGCGGTTTATGTCGTATGCCTTACAGAAAAGCGTAACCTGGGATGCTAAGAACGTTAAGGTTACCGTAGTAGAGCCAAGCAGTTCTGAACTAGTAGTGATTAAAGAGTACTTGATGAATGCAACAAATGGAAACAGCTCTACAGCTGTTACAAAGAACATCGCACTGAATCAAGTTAAGGCTAGCTATGTATTTAACGGTTCTACCAAGGCACTACCTGCGGGCCAATCCAGCTTTATCCTGAATGGCTCTTTATATGTGCCCCTACGGTTTTTATCGGAATCTGTCGGTAATATCATTAGTTGGGATCAGAAGACGAAGACCATTACTGCTGCTTCAAAGGCTTATGAAGAGCAAGGTGGCACTAATAATTCCACCGGTAACAATGGTAAGGACCCATCTCCAGTAGCGACACCGGCACCAACCGATACAACAGGTGTGGCAGGCGGTGGTTCTGCGGGAACTGGAAAGGTTTCATATGATACTATCACCAGTGATACGGAAGCTAAGCTTAATGCGCTTAAAAATGAAAGTCAATCGACATTAATGAGTATTGCGTTTGAGTATCTTGGAGCAACTGATGAAGCGAGTAAGAAAAGTATTAAAGCTAAAGGGGTACAACAACTAGCCTCATTTACTGCTAGCTTTAATAGTATAGTTGCTGATGCTGAACAAAAACTGAACAGCAATGGATACAGTACAGCAATCATTAGTCAATATAGAAGTGNNAGGTAAGGATAAGGCTGAGGGAATGGCGGATTAAATATCCGCTGTTTCTTCATTAATACATACGCGAGGTTGAGGAATGGATGAAGCCGTACTTAGTTGTGAAAAAAGGAATTGATTGGGTCATTGCATTTCTATTGATTTTTTTAGCTTCTCCTATCATGGTAGCAGCAACAATAGCTATTAAGATAGGCTCTAAAGGACCGATTCTGTTTCGTCAAAAGCGACCTGGGAAGAATGGAAAGATATTTACCGTCTACAAGTTTAGAACAATGTCATTAGAGACTGACCAAGATGGAAATCTCTTACCTGATTTATTGAGAATGACTGGGCTTGGTTCCTTTTTAAGGAAATGTAGTATTGATGAATTACCTCAATTATTCAATATTTTAAAAGGGGACATGAGTTTTATTGGTCCTCGTCCATTGTTAGTGCAGTATCTTGAATATTACACTCCTGAACAAAATCGCAGACATGAAGTTGTTCCTGGTATTTCTGGTTGGGCGCAAGTTAACGGGAGAAATACAATCAGCTGGGAAGAAAAATTTCGGTATGATGTTTGGTATGTGGATCATATTAGTCTCATGCTAGATGTGAAGATAGTATTTAGAACGATTAAAAATGTTCTTGTAAGAGAGGGAATTAATAATTCGCAGAATGATACAATGCCGATGTTCTCTGGAAGTACTCTAGATGTCTAGGTAGAAGAGTGAAAGCAGGTGAATGTGGGTTGTCAAAGTTATTGATTTTGGGAGCCGGTGGGCATGGTAAGGTTGTTGCTGATGCGGCGATGAGTACTGGAAACTGGGAAGAAATAGCTTTCTTAGATAATAATAAAGAGCTTACTAATGTATTGGGAATAGCTNNTGAAAGTTATATGGATCATAGAGAAGATTATTCAGCAGCATTTGTAGCCATAGGAAACAATGTGACAAGAATGATTTGGCTGGATAGGTTAGAGCGTGCAGGCTTTGAAATCCCAAGTATCATTCATCCTTCTAGTACCATAAGCAGATTCAGTCAGATAGAAAGAGGCAGTGTCATTATGGCTGGAGTAGTAGTTAATGCTAGTGCTAGAGTTGGCAAAGGTTGTATTCTAAATACTTCATCTTCTATTGACCATGATTCTACTTTAGAACATGGGGTACATATCTCTCCCGGTGTCAATGTGAGTGGAACTGTTCATGTGAAAAGCTGTAGTTGGCTGGGTGTAGGTTCTAAAGTATTAAATAATGTAACTATCGGATTTAACGTAATTGTAGCTGCTGGAACGATAGTAATAAAGGATATACCGGATAATGTAATGGTGGCAGGAGTGCCTGCAAAAATAAAGAAAAACTTGGAGATGAAAAGCGATGTCGGAAAGGATTTTTTTATCCCCACCTCATATGAGTGGGAACGAAATGAAATACATACAAGAAGCGTTTGATACTAACTGGATTGCTCCATTAGGGACTAATGTGGATAAGTTTGAAGAAGAATTATGTGAGTACGTTGGAATGAAGCATGGTCTCGCATTGTCATCTGGTACAGCAGGAATTCACCTTGCTTTAAAATTTTTTGATGTTGGTCCAGGAGATTATGTATTTTGTTCTGACCTAACCTTTGCAGGAAGCTGTAACCCTATTCTATATCAATATGCTAATCCAGTATTTAT
>DOJM01000468.1:20963-36234 GCA_003529225.1 Paenibacillus sp. | reverse complement strand
AATTTGTGAGCATTATGGAGTACCTGTTATTGAAGATGCAGCAGAGGCACTAGGTGCTACTTATAAAGGTAAGAAATGCGGATCATTTGGAAATATCGGCATATTTTCATTCAATGGTAACAAGATTATCACCACATCAGGTGGTGGTATGGTTGTTTCTAATGATGAAGAAGCAATAAAGAAAATGCGGTTTTGGGCAACACAATCAAGAGAACAAGCTAGACATTATGAACATAAGGAAGTTGGATACAATTATCGGATATCTAATATTAGCGCGGGTATAGGAAGAGCTCAGCTTCAAGCTTTGGATGGATTCATAGATAATCGTAAAAATATTTATGATCAATATAAAGAAAAGTTGAATGATTTTCCTATTGAATTTATACCAATTTCTGATAACGGGAATCCCAATTATTGGCTAACCGTTATAACCTTAGATGAAGAAAATTTAGTTAATCCAGTGGATATTATAACTGAATTAGAACTAGAAAATATTGAATCTCGGCCATTATGGAAACCAATGCATTTACAACCTGTATTTTCGGATGCACCAATCTTTTATCATATGGAGACTGAATGCATCGGTACTCGCTTATTTGAACGTGGAATTTGTCTTCCTTCCGGATCTTCTTTGACTATTAATCAACAAATTCTGATCATAAAGACTATTTGTAAAGTATTAGAAAAGGAAGAACAATGAAAATATTGTTTTTAACACTTGCATACCCAGAGGGCAGCTCCAGAAATTTATATGTTGATTTAATGGAAGAGTTTAAAGAACGTGGTGATGAAGTTTTTGTGATTTGTCAAAGAGAAAGAAGATATGAGAAGGAAACAGAACTTAATGAGGAGAAGGGAATTCAAGTATTACGAGTTAAAACAGGGAATGTAACTAAAACAGGTTTTATTGAAAAGGGCATTTCCACGTTGCTAATTGAATCACAGTTTATTCAATCTATTAAAAAGTACTTTAGAGATATTAAATTTGATTTAGTCATATATTCCACCCCTCCAATTACATTTGTGAAGATTATAGATTTTGTAAAAAAACGTGATGGTTGTAAGTCATATTTACTATTAAAAGATATTTTCCCGCAGAATGCCGTAGATCTGGAAATAATCAAAGAGAAAAGTTTAGTATGGCATTATTTTAGGAACAAGGAAAAAAAGTTATATGAGGTATCCGACAATATAGGTTGTATGTCTAAGGCAAATGTTGATTATGTAATTAAAAATAATACTGAAGTAGAGATTAATAAAATCGAAGTATGTCCTAATTCAACTAAACCAGCAGAAATACCACGTCTTTCAATAATTCAAAAAAATGAAATAAGAACAAAGTATAATATTCCATGTGACTCAATCTTGTATGTTTATGGCGGAAATCTTGGTAAACCACAAGGAATTGATTTTTTGATTGATGTTCTTAAATCGNNATAATGTATATTTCTTAATTGTAGGATCTGGTACTGAGTTCAACAAAATATGTAATCATTTAGAAGAATGTAAGCAAACAAATGCTAGATTGGAAAAACATATGCCTAAAATGGAATTTGATGAAATTTTAAGTATAAGCGATGTGGGACTAGTATTTTTAGACCCAAGATTCACTATTCCTAATTTTCCATCTAGATTAAATTCATATATGGAATTGGCATTACCAATCATGGCCGCAACTGATGTGAATACTGATGTTAAGGAAATGTTAAAAGAGGCTAATTGCGGATTATGGTCTAAAAGTGGAGATATAGAAACGTTTATTAAAAACCTCACCAAATTAAATGATAACGTAGATCTACGTAAAGCGATGGGGATTAACGGAAGGATATATCTTGAAGAAAATTATACTGTGGATAAAGCTTACGAAATAATTATTTCTCACAAAAATAAGATGCGGGGGACCTCATATGTTTACAGATAAATGTCTTTTGATTACTGGTGGTACCGGCTCATTTGGAAATGCAGTCTTAAAGAGATTCCTGAATACTGAAATCGGAGAAATTAGAATTTTTTCGCGCGATGAAAAAAAACAGGATGACATGCGAAAAGAACTGAAAAACGATAAAGTTAAATTTTTCATTGGTGACGTGAGGGACTATAACAGTATTGCAGCGGCCATGCATAATGTGGACTATGTATTCCATGCAGCGGCTCTGAAACAAGTGCCTTCCTGTGAATTTTTTCCTATGGAAGCCGTGAAGACAAACGTAATAGGAACTGAGAATGTTCTTAATGCCGCTATTGCCTTTGGAGTGAAGAAAGTAGTTTGTCTCTCAACAGACAAAGCAGTTTATCCAATAAATGCCATGGGAATTTCAAAAGCGATGATGGAGAAGGTTATGGTCGCTAAATCCAGAACTGTTTCTCCTGAAAATACATTAATTTGTGGAACTCGTTATGGTAACGTAATGTGCTCCCGAGGCTCGGTAATACCGTTATTTATTGATCAAATTAAAAATTACGAGGATATCACGATTACAGATCCAGATATGACTCGTTATCTAATGTCATTGGAAGATGCTGTAGAACTTGTTCTATTTGCGTTCAATAAAGCAGTGCAAGGTGATATATTCGTTCAAAAAGCTCCTGCATCTACTATTGGAGAGTTGGCTCTTGCCTTGAAGGAATTATTTCAGTCAGATAGTCAAACAAGAGTCATTGGAACTAGACATGGTGAGAAGCTATATGAAACGTTGTTAACACGTGAAGAAATGGCTAAAGCAGAGGATTTGGGAAGTTATTATCGCATCTCAGCAGACACTAGAGATTTGAATTATAATAAGTTTTTTGAAGAAGGCGATGAGGAAATCTCTGAGGGGTGGGAATATAATTCTCATAATACAGAGAGATTAGATATTCAAGGAATAAAGGAACTTCTATTAGGATTAGAATCAATCAAAAAAGAACTATTGGCAGGAGTACACTGATATGAAAACTGTGTTGGTTACAGGTGCATTCGGATTTATTGGACGAAATTTAGTGGCAACATTAGACAGAAGAGAAGACATTGAAGTATTAAAGATTGGTTCCAAGCATTCATTAAAAGAATTAGAAGAATACGCTATTAAAGCTGATTTCATCTTTCATTTAGCGGGAGTTAATCGTCCTGTGAATATTGAAGATTTTACGAGTGGTAATTTAGGTTATACAGAAAATCTGATCGAGATACTAAATAAAAACAATAAAAAAACACCAATAGTATTATCTTCCTCGATACAAGCTGAGCAAAATAATCCATATGGAACTAGTAAGTTTGCAGCAGAAAAAGCAGTTTCGAATTATGGGATCTCTGTAGGAGTAAATACTTTTATATATCGGCTTCCTAACGTATTTGGTAAGTGGAGTAAACCAAACTATAACTCAGTGGTCGCTACTTGGTGTTACAACATTAGTAGGAATATTTCAATCCAAATCAATGATCCAGAGGCAGAAATATCTTTGGTTTACATTGATGAAGTTATTGAATCCTTCATTAACGTAATGGATAATTGCGAAATGGAAAATGAGAAAAATTATACTGATACACCGAGGTCTTTCAAAATTAAACTGAAAGATTTAGAAGCAAGCATAAAAAACTTTAAAAATAGCAGAAATACTCTTGTCATCTCTGATTTAGAAAAAGATTTTGAGCGTTTCCTTTATAGCACCTATCTCTCGTATCTGCCTGAAAATGATTTCGGTTATGATTTGGAAATGAAACATGATAATCGAGGCTGGTTAGCGGAGTTTATTAAGACTAAACACTCTGGACAAGTATTTATATCACGGACTAAACCAGGTATCACTCGTGGAAATCATTGGCACCATACGAAGGTAGAAAAATTCCTTGTTATCGAGGGAGAAGCTGTTGTGAGATTCCGACAAATTGAAGGTGACCAAATTATTGAATATCCGGTGATTGGGGAGTCATTAAAAGTAATTGATATTCCACCTGGATACACACATTCTATAACTAATACTGGTTTAGGTGATGTTATAACTCTTTTTTGGGCTAATGAATTGTTTAATCCCGATAAACCAGATACTTATTACTTGGAGGTTTAATAAATGGAAAAGCTTAAAGTCATGACAATCCTAGGTACCAGACCCGAGATAATTCGATTATCTGAGTGTATTAAGGCTTGCGATAGATATTTCAATCATATTTTAGTACATACTGGACAGAACTGGGATTATACTTTAAATGAAGTGTTTTTCAATGAACTTGAACTTCGGCAACCCGATTATTTTCTAGAGGCAGTGGGAACGAATCTTGGTGAAACTATGGGGAATATAATTGCTAAATCGTTTGAAGTACTCGAGAAAGAAAAGCCTGATGCACTTCTGATTTTAGGTGATACTAATAGCGCGCTAAGTGCTATTGCAGCTAAAAGACTAAAGGTGCCTATTTTCCATATGGAAGCAGGCAACAGATGTTTTGATCAAAATGTTCCAGAAGAAATCAATCGTAAGATTGTTGACCATATCTCTGATATTAATCTGCCTTATACGGAGCATTCTAGAAGATATCTTCTATCGGAAGGATTCCGTAAAGAACATATTTTTGTTACAGGTTCGCCAATGCAAGAAGTGCTTCAGGCTCACATGGACAAAATTGATGCAAGTGATGTACTTGAGANNATCGTGTCTGCGCATCGTGAAGAAAATATTGATAACGAGCAGAATTTCATGTCGCTTATGACAGCAATTAATAAGATAGCGGAACGCTATCAAATGCCTGTGATTTATTCTACACACCCAAGAAGTATGAAATATATTGAACTAAGAGATTTTAAGTTCCACCCACTTGTTCAGAATCTCAAACCATTTGGTTTTTTAGAATACAACAAGTTGCAAAAAAATAGTTATTGCGTTCTTTCGGATAGTGGTACTTTGTCTGAGGAAAGTGCAATGCTGGAGTTTCCAGGGGTCTTGTTGAGAACTTCGACTGAAAGACCTGAAGTTCTTGATAAAGGGACAATAGTTGTTGGTGGTATAAATGAAAAAAGTATTTTGCAAGGAATAGAGTTGAGTTATGAGATGTCCAAAGGTAAGGTGAAAACCCAAATCGCTATTGATTACATCGATGATAATGTATCAGTAAAGGTAGTTAAAATAATCCAAAGTTATGTAGGTATCATCAACAAGGTTGTGTGGGGAAAAAAGCATGATTAGTGTTATTATCCCGCTATATAATGTTGAAAAATATATTGAATTTTGTCTTCAATCTTTCGAACATCAAATAGAACGAGAATTTGAGATAATTGTAATAAATGATGGCTCAACAGATCGTTCATCTGAAATAGTTGAGCGTTATATCAATAAATCTAATTTAAACATAAAACTTATACACCAAAATAATAATGGTGTTAGTTCAGCCCGTAATACAGGAATCCTTGAATCTAGTGGGGATTATATATGTTTTGTAGACTCAGATGACTTAGTTACTCCTTATTATCTGAGTCTGATGAAAAATATGATTGATAAAAATAATTCTGATTTGGCTTTCTGTGGAACTATTACGGTTGATGAGGACTTTACCTTAGAAGAGAATTGCGTAACTTTAGGTGCCACTACATATATTATGAGTGGTCATGAAGCTCTTAATAAATATTTGAATTATGAATTTGTAACTGGTGTATGGTCCCTTATGATAAAGAAAGAAATCGTGGATATTAATAATTTGAAATTTTCAGAGGGATATAGATACAGCGAGGATTTAGAAATGGTTTGGAAGATGATTGCTTCTTCAAATATCATAGTATTAACTGATGAACCATTGTACATATATCGTATCAGAAAAGGCTCGGCAATGAATTTTCTAGATGATAGAAGAATAGATGGTCTGAGATTAATGGAAGGACTAGAATCTTATTTTCAACTAAATAATCCCGATTTCTATGATAACTTTAAAAAACATGGTGTCGCTAGATGGGTTTGGTCCACAACATGGCAGGCTGCAGTTACTAGTTCGAGTTATAGTTCGTTTATAAGTTTTACAAGAAAAATGAATTCGAAAAACTGTATGAATAAATTACTAGCTTACCCGCAATTTAAGGTGAAATACGGAGCTCTACTTTATCTTTTATCACCGTATTTATTTTTTCTTATTGCAAGAGATCAAGGAAGTAAACGACTAAGAAGAGAATATTAAATTTTATGTACTCGGAGAAGAGATAGTATCAATTTCTGATTTTATTAAGAATGAGTTAGTAATGGTTATTGCCAAATTAATAAAAAAGGAAATTCTTGATTATTACCGTCTTCGATCTTCGAACAGACGCAATGGCTTAAAAGGAGATTTAATTTAATATGACGCTTACAGAACAGGGTTTAAAAGAAAGGAATTTATTATATAGGCCTATTAAATTTGTAATGATATATTTTATAGGTTTGATTATTTTGTATATTTGGGGTCCATTGGAATGGAAAACACAAAACTCGTCTATATTCTATTTATTTTTATTCTTGGCACACGGATTACTCATTTTAGGATATAAGTCGACTATGGCTAAAATGCGCAATAAAGAGGCTCTAAGTCAAAATAATTACAATACTAAATTAGTTTTAATGAGTGATACTATAATTCTTAAATGGATTAATGTATTAATAATTATTAACTTGATAATGACTTTTTTATTTTTAATTAGAACGATAGGCCTTTCATCATTCTCAATTAATAGCATAATCAATAATCTTTTAGAAGGTATTGCAGATCCGGGTGGGCAATATAATTCCAAGTTCACCACAGCAAAAATTTTTGGCGGAAATATTCTTGCACCACTTTCTACTCTTTTAGCGCCAATACTTTGGCCGGTCATTCCGATATCTATTATTTATTACAAAAGACTGAATTTAACTAGTAAAATACTTGTTATTATAACAATTATTGTAGAATCTATTCGCTGGATTTCTACTGGTACTAATAAAGGGGTAATTGACTTAATATTAATAATAATATCTTTAGTTTTTTTAAAACAATTGCAGAGAGGATTTAATGGAATAATTAATAAAAAATCAAGGGGAACTAAAATTATTAGGGGCCTAATTATAATAGTTGTACTCATAGTAGTTGGTTTTTCTGTATTTGAAAATAATATTTCTTCTAGAATTAATAATAATTTTGGTACAGTTTCTTCTATAAGCAACAACACAGAACTAAATTTTGAATCTCCCATAATGAAAATCTCCCCTTCATCTATGCATACATTGCTTATATATACAACATCTTACTTAACACAGGGGTACTATGGATTATCACTCGCATTAGATGAACCCTTTATACCAATGTTCGGAATAGGAAATTCGTACTTTTTAATATCTAACTTTGAGGGTTTATTAAATATGGATATATGGAAATATACTTATCAATCAAGGATAGCTTATGAAGGTTGGAATCCCTTTGTAAATTGGCATAGTATATACACATGGTTAGCTAATGATTTTTCTTATTTTGGGGTACTAATATTAATGTTTTTACTAGGTAAGTACTTTGCGATAGTGTGTTATAGAAGTATCGTATATAAAGATCCAATAACGTCTACCATATTTTGTTTATTAGTTATTTGCTTTTTTTATTTCCCTTGTAATAATCAAGTATTATCAATGCCTTCAACATTTATGGCATTTTGGGGGTTAAATATTTATTGGTTTTATAAAACGAAAATAAAAAAAACTAGGGGGTAAGTGGCTTGTAATTGGAATAATTGCGTCCACTTTATAAATATGGATGGTATTATCAAAAAATCTATAACGAATTTTAAATTCGTATTTTCTGCACAATCTATTGTTTTGTTACTGGGATTACTTAGAGCTATATTGATCCCAATCATCTTAAGTATTCAAGGTTTTGGGTACTGGCAAATATATCTATTCTATTCTTCATATGTTGGAATGTTTGCACTTGGATTTAATGATGGTATTTATTTGCGCTATGGAAGCTTCCAATATGAAGATCTTCCCCATAAGAAATTAAGAACAGCGATTCGTATGCATGTGGTTATACTATTAATTTTCTCAGCTGCAGTTCTTATATACTCAGGATTTATAGATGATTCACAAAAACAGTTTGCAATTAATATAGTTAGTGCTAATATCTTGATTTTAGGTATAAATGGAGTTTTTGTTTATATTTTACAAATAACGAATCAGATAAAAAGATACAGTTTTTTCTCAATATTGCCACAAATAATATTGACAATAGGTGTTATTGTATTAGCTTTTCTTAAAGTGGATCGATTTGAATATTTAGTAATTATTGATTTATTTGCTAAAAGCATTGCTGTGATTGGTATGATTCTATGTTGTAAAGAGTTATGGATAGGACGAAGTGGGGATATGAAAGAAGGGATTAAAGAATATCAACTAGATGTATCGGTAGGCATTCAATTAATGCTAGCCCAACTCATGGGTATGTTCGTAACAGGAATTGGAAGATTAATTGTAGAATGGTTTGGTGAAATCGAGGATTATTCTTATTATTCACTAGGTATTACTATAACTAGTTTGGTGCTAGTACTGATAACTTCAGTTAGTATGCTTGCATATCCCACCTTAAAACGTCTAAACGAAGAACATTATCCAAGATATTATAAAAAAATAAACATTATTTTGCAGAAATTTAATTTTATAGTCCCTTTGTTTTACTTTCTTGCTGCAATTTTTATTTTTTTAATACTTCCAAAATATGAACCTGTACTAAAATATTTGAATATATTATTTGGTGTAATAATGTTGCAAGCTAAAATGCAACTTTTGAATAATACATTTTATAAGGCTCTACGTAAAGAAACAGCAATGATGAAAGCAAATATAAGTAGTGTTGTTTTCTTTACAATTTTATCAATAATTATCTTTCCTATAACAAAAGATGTTTGGAGTATCGCTTTATGTACCTTTTTGGTTATGGTATATAGATGCTACTCGACTGAAATATACTTGAGAAAGTTATTGAAAATAAATGATTTTAAGGGGATTATACTAGAGTTATTTTATATTACCTTATACGTAACAGTCACTAGTGTTCTAACTTTAGAAATATCATTCATACTCTATGGACTTTTCTTATTTTGTATGGCATATAAATACCGAATTGCTCTCATTACTTTTATTAGAAATGTAAAATTAAAGAATTGATAAATGTACAGGTATCATGGTCAGACTACATATTAATCTTAAAAATTGGTTCATTTAACAAATTTCTGGCTCAGGTAACACAGATCTTTTTGGTCCATAAAAGATATTTTTGTGTTGAATTAAGATATAACATGATTCATGAAAAAATAGAGATAATATGCTCTGCTCAGATTTAAGTTGTTTAGACGAAATGATTGAGAGGGAAAAATGAAAAAAAAACATATAGTATTTATATTGGGGAATTATCATCCATATTATTCTGCGAATGGGCTATGCGCTAGAAATATTATTGAGGTCTTAAGGTTAAAGTATAAAGTTACTGTAGTATGTGAAAAAAGTGAAAAAGAACAGGCGGATATTGAATATTATAATTTTCAAACATTAATGCGTATAGAAACAGAAGAGATAACAAGGAGAATTAAACATAAGTATTTATCTCAAAACAAAAGAAAAAGTTTTGCTACAGCTATATCAACACTTTTTCAAGTAAATGATAAGATAAAAAGATATGTTAGGGCTTTTACATTTAAAGAGAATATTAATAGTTTTACTGTTAATGAATATGTCAGAGTCTTAAGAAGTATTGAAGATCCTATTGATCTNNATAAGAAGTTGTATAATAATTCTGTTAAAATAGTACCCTATCTATTTGATAAATTCAGCGCGAGTGGTACACTTCATCGTACCGAATGGAATCAAAAACTAAAATTTAAAAGACATTTACTACTTGAAAAAACTATGATGGAAAAATGTGATTATATAGCTGCTACAGAAGATTGGGGAAAACACATTAGAGTATATTTTAATGATTATATTAGTAAAATAAAGTTCTTAGAAATACCGGCTTTAACCAAAATTGAAAAAACATCTCTATCTCTTTTCAATGATAACAAAGTTCATTTTGTGTACACAGGTTCTTTAAACTATAAAATGCGCTCACCTCAATATACACTTGAACTATTTTCGACTTGTATGCTTGATAGAAGTGATATTCTGCTAGATTTGTATATTGCAGGAAACTGTAATAACTTAGTTAATAAATTTGCAAACGAAAAACCTCAACAAATAATAAATCATGGAAACGTACCAATTAATATAGCACACACCGCTATGAATTCAGCAAATTTTTTGGTTTCAATTGGAAACTCCGATATTTCGCAAAAACCTAGTAAAATTTATGAATACATGTCTACTGGTAAGCCAATTATTCATTTATCCCAAAGTAAACATGACCCTGTTATAAATATATTAAACAAATACCCCATGTCGTGTTGTATTGAACAAGATAGATTACAAAATGAACAAAACAAGGTATTGNNAAAGAACTTTATTAAAGCAACGCCAGCATACGTAGCGCAGGAGTTTATAAGTATTATCAGGGATTGATTACTGAAATAGATGGGCTATTCCATCAAAAATTTTTATGATTTAATAATATATATTTTTTAGGGTTGCAGAAAATCACATTAAATTATTAAAAATAAATTTGATAGTGCTGTATGTTTCTGAGTAAACTAAGATTGTTAAGGAGCTTTTCCATGAGACATATTAATAGTAAAGAATTAAGAAAGATTCAAATTGAAATTCTAAACATTTTTACGGATTATTGTAAAGAAAATAAAATTAAGTATTTTTTGTGTGGAGGAACTTTGATTGGAGCTATTCGGCATCAAGGATATATTCCATGGGATGACGATATTGATGTTGCTTTACTGAGACCGGATTATGAGAAGTTTGTTGCAAATTTTAACGAATATAATAGTCTTTATAAGGTGTACGAGTATAATAATACAGAGTGGTATCCTTATCCTTTTGCAAAGGTTTCATTTGAGAATAGTATATTAAAAGAGAGAATAGACGAATTGCCTGTTAATTTAGGTATAAATATTGATGTTTTTCCTATAGATATATTACCGAAAGAAGAAGTAGAGCAGACGAAATTAATGAACAATATTCGTAGGCAGAGAAANNTTGAAATTAATTAAAATTAATAGTGATAGAGCATTTTACAAAAATACAATTCTTTATTTAGGTAAACTTCTTTATAAATTTAAAACAACTAGAAGTTTACTGTCAAATATTATTAAACTAGCAACAGAATATAGATATTCTGATTCTCATAAATCAGGAATAATTGTCTGGGGTTACGGGAATAGAGAAATAGTCCCTAGTTATATATTTAGAGAGGTACTTCCTATGGAATTTGAAGGGAAATACTACGATGTACCAATTGGGTATCATGAATGGTTAACTAGTGTTTACGGGAAATATATGGAGTTACCACCAATTGAGAAACAGGTTTCTCATCATGCATTTGAAGCATTCTTGAAAGAATAAAGGAGGGATATTATGAATATTGCAATTATTATTGCAGGTGGTAATGGGAATCGTATGAACCAGGACATTCCTAAGCAATTTTTAAATATATATGACAAACCTATCCATATTTATACGTTGGAAGGATTTCAAAAGCATCCGGAAATAGATGAAATTGGAGTTGTATGTTTGGATGGATGGCATGATATTCTAAAAGCTTATGCTAAACAATTTAATATAACAAAATTAAGTTGGGTCATATCAGGAGGAGATACTGGGCAGGAGTCTATCAGGAATGGTGTCTACAATCTCGATGGACGATGTCATGAAAATGATATTGTAATAATACATGATGGAATTAGACCAATGGTAGACGAAAGTGTACTGTCTGATGTCCTAATAAAATGTGAGAAATATGGAAATGCTGTCACTTCCCTTCCATATAACGAGCAGATTTTTAGAATTCAGGATGAAATCTCTACTTGTGAATATATACCCAGAGAAACATTAAGAAGAGTATCAACACCTCAAGCCTATAAATATGGAAAGTTATTATCGGCTTATCAAGAGGCATTTAGCAAGGGAATAGGTATTTATGGATCTTCTTATACAAATACTATGATGGTTGATTTAGGTGAGACACTTTATTTTGCAGCTGGATCCGATAAAAATATTAAACTTACAACAAAAGACGATTTAGAAATGTTTAAAGCATACTTGAAATCAGAAAAGGATGCATGGTTAAAATGAGAATTTTAAATAATCCTATATATACTCAAGATATAAAATACGTAGCAAATTTATCATTACCATGGGAGAGACTAAGAAACAAGAAGATATTGATCTCTGGTGCAAGTGGAATGATTGGTAGCTTTTTTATTGATGTGATCATGTATCGCAACGAGTATTTTTATGAAAACTGTTTAGTTATCGCAGTTGGCAGAGACGAAATGAAGGCCCAAGAAAGATTTTGTTCTTATTGGAAATCAGATTGTTTTACGTTCTTACAACAAGACATTAATGCTCCTTTATCAGACATGGGCGATATTGATTTTGTCATTCATGCAGCTAGTAACACCCACCCAGTGGCATATGCATCTGATCCTATAGGAACAGTAACTACAAATATCATTGGTACATATAATCTACTAAACTATGCATCTGAGCATAATGCAGAAAGATTTCTCTTTGCTTCAAGTGTTGAAATCTATGGTGAAAACAGGGGAGACATCGAGAAATTCGATGAATCATATTGTGGATTTATTGATTGCAACACACTGCGTGCAGGATATCCAGAAAGTAAAAGAGCAGGTGAAGCAATTTGTCAGGCATTCATAAAGCAAAAGGGATTAAACATTGTAATAACTAGGCTTTCTCGTATTTATGGTCCTACAATTCAAATGTCCGATACAAAGGCAATATCACAGTTCATTAAGAAAGCCCTTTCAAGAGAAAATATTATTTTAAAAAGTGGAGGAACACAATTATACTCATATAATTATATTGCAGATGCTGTTTCTGGAATGCTAACTGTTCTTCTGAAAGGAGAATGTGGAGAAGCATATAACATATCAGATGACGAGTCAAATATAACACTCAAAGATCTAGCTGGTACTATAGCTAAATACGTAGAGACAGAAGTAGTATTTGAAACGCCGGACAAAATTGAAGAAAGTGGTTATTCTAAAGCGACAAAAGCATTATTAGATTCAAGAAAACTCCAGAATTTAGGCTGGAAAGCGAAATATAGCATACAACATGGATTAATTAGAACAATTGATATTTTGTCAGAAGTAGATAGTACAGAATTTTTAAAAGGTCATTAATATCATGCTACAATAAGAACAAATACTAGCATAATTAAATTATTAAATAATTCCAAGGTCTTCAATTGTATTGAAATTGTGATGAGTTCATTTTGAAATGAATAATGAAACGGGCATTGGTAACAGGAAATTAGGTGCACCGTTAATTGCTAATACCGGAAGTGACTTATGAAAAATAAATATTTAATAAAAAGTTTTAAATGTTATAGAAAGGGAAAATACCTTCTTTTTTTCTTCTCAATAATTTTTATAGGTCTTTTAATCTCCGGATCCTTTCTCTCTCTGAATCAATCGCCTCGGCAAGCAGACGCCATCATCATTCTTAGCGGTGGATCTGGACGGGTGGAGAAGGGGGCTGAGTTATATAAAGCTGGTTATGCTCCTTATATAATTCTTTCCAACTCACATGAGTCAACTAGTGCATCCGGTGACATGCTCCAAACTGCCCTTGCTCTAGGCATACCGAAGGATGCTATCTTTACTGAAAACGAGGCGGAAAGCACATATCAGAATGCAGAGTTCACACTCCCTATAATGAAGGAACACGATTTTCAATCTGCGATTATCGTTTCCTCTGATTTTCACATGCGGCGGGGAAAGCTTCTTTTTGATCGTGTGTACAAAAAATCGGATATTGAGCTTACGTATGTTGGATCTGCCTCAGGATATAACGCTAAGCGCTGGTGGAGTGACCGAAAGAGTAGCGAAACAACGTTCAACGAGTATGCGAAAATGATCGGTAATACCTTTGGTTACAATGGACCTGAGGCAAAAAGTACTCTTGATCAGATTAAGAACTGGTTTCGTTAGTCTCCTCAACAGGATGGCTCTTCCATTTAATAAATCATCGTAGCGTTTGAAGTACCATATACTTTATCCGAGGTGATCCTTATGAACGAAGCAAACTCAGTCTGTAAATCATNNATCATGTGGTAGCACTACATTCACCAAAGGTGAAATGAGAAGAGGGGATTCAAACCTTCTGCCCATTGGTAAAGCTTTTTCTTTTGGCTCGCCACTTATCTTCACATTTTGTAAAAGGTGTGGAGAAGTAGCTTCAATAAAAGTTACCAAACCCGAGAAATTTTGAGTCATTGATCCAGCGCTCTATTCTCAGAAAAATTATGACGATATTAAAAATTAGTAGCATATAAATTCCCTCCCCACTTCTACTTACTAATAATTAATCACAAAATAACCCATCCTAACCGTAGCGAACCTGCGGTTTTTTATTTATAATAATTATTATCTGGATTTCATAAAGCGTTCAAAAAATCTGTAAAAAGTCGTATTTTCGTGTGATATACTTAACACAGTGTTTTGAGATGTTGTGAAAGTGTATTTAATGTAAGATATTAATTTATATAACTGGATTTCAGCAACTTATAGAGACTAGGATGGTGAACTATCGATGCACATCGTCGTCGTTGGCCTGAATTATCGTACGGCTCCCGTGGAGGTTAGGGAACAGTTTGCTTTTGCGGAGAGTGATCTTCCGGCAGCGCTTCATCAACTGATGAAGACGAAGGGTGTGCTGGAAGGGGTCNNCATATGGGAGGTTATTTCCTCCGCGGCTTTATGGAGCAGTGGTTTGGAGTGAAAAACGAGCAATTTGCACAGCATATGTATATATATGAAGACGAGCAGGCGATTGCGCATTTGTTCCGCGTGACCTGCGGCCTGGATTCCATGGTGATTGGCGAGACGCAGATCCTGGGACAGGTGCGAAGTTCTTTTCTCACGGCTCAGGCTGAGGGTGTAACTGGAACTTGGTTCAATCGGTTATTTAAACAAGCGGTGACACTCGGCAAAAGAGCACATAGTGAAACGTCAATCGGCGAAAGCGCAGTATCTGTCAGTTATGCGGCAGTGGAGCTGGGCAAGCGGATTTTTGGCATGTTCACTGGTAAAAGAGTACTGATTCTCGGCGCCGGCAAAATGAGTGAGCTCACTGTAAAGCATCTATATAGTAGTGGTGCGGCTGAAGTGATTGTCGCTAACCGTACGCTGTCGCG
>DOJM01000468.1:16518-20933 GCA_003529225.1 Paenibacillus sp. | reverse complement strand
ATGTACCTCGTGATATTGATCCTGCGGCGGCTAATGTGCCAGATGTTTTTTTGTATGATATTGACGATCTGGAGGGCATTGTGGAGAACAACCTGGAAATGCGCCGGAGTGAAGCTGCGAAGATTGAAGTGATGATCGGCGAGGAAATGGATGAGTTCCAGCTGTGGCTTAAGACGCTTGGCGTGAGACCGGTAATCCGGGCACTTCAGGATAAGTCGAATGCGATTCATGAGGAAACGATGGAGAGTCTGTTCAATAAGCTGCCTGAGCTGGACGAGCATCAGCGCAAGGTGATCCGTCGTTTGACCAAAAGCATTGTGAACCAAATGATGCATGATCCAATCAATGTAATTAAAGAGATGTCCGGTGGCAAGCAGGGGAATGAAGCGCTTGATTATTTCTCCAAAATCTTTGCGCTACAGGAACAGCTCGAATCTAATTCAGATGGCGGAGATTCCGCCCCGGTTAAGCAGTCTAGCTCCACAGAACGTACTGCCGGTAGCGGCGATTTTTCTGTGCCTAAGACGGTGCTTGCTCCGGCAGGCCTGTTGGGTAGGTGAGTGATATGCAACTGCTGAACGGAATATATGATGCCGCTCTGCTGCTATATGCCCTGAGCCTGCTGTTTGTTTTCTCGGATTGCCTTTATCGCAACCCGAGTGGGAAGCGGTTAGGCACGGGGCTTCTTATTGTTGTGGGTCTTTTACAAGCTGCTGGACTCGGGATACGTTTCTCTCAGGAGAAGGGGCTGCCCATTTTTACACCTTATGATTTCTTGTTCTGGTTTGCATTTAGTATTGTGCTGACTTCGCTTGCGGTGGCTTTTACACGTGGAGGCGAATTTACGATTCTGCTGCTTAGTGTGGCTGGATTTTGTGTTTTTCTACTAAATCGGGTG
The DNA here is from genome assembly GCA_003529225.1 of Paenibacillus sp. GTDB lineage: Bacteria > Bacillota > Bacilli > Paenibacillales > Paenibacillaceae > Paenibacillus_AQ > Paenibacillus_AQ pseudetheri. Next base: position 20,035 of record DOJM01000468.1, on the reverse strand, counting down.
TGGCTGACGGCAGGGGGACATACGCTTGAGACTTGGAGCTCGGTGTATGGCTGGTTGACAATGCATGTGATTTTGGCCAACTTGAGTTTTGCTGCACTGACACTAGGGACGGTATTTGCAATATTGTACTTATTCCTGCACACCAGACTCAAAAGCAAGCAATGGAGTGACAGAATTCGCCGTTTGCCGAACTTAGAGACTACAGATAAATATTCCTACACTGCTATTCTGGTGGGGACTCCATTGCTGGCAATCTCTCTGGTGGTGGCTAGCTTATCTATTGTTTCTGAGGGACGCACACTATTATTGAAGGATTTAAAAGTACTAACGACACTTATTGGCCTCGGAATTTACATATTTTATATTATCTTTAAGAAATCCGGGCGGAAAAGTGGAGTAAGTATGGCTCGCTGGGCGATTTTAGGATATGCTTTTACTATCTTGAATTTTTTGTTGAATTCTTTGTCTGGTTTTCACGGTTGGAGCGGGGAGTGAAGGACATGACGCGTTTTTTACCCATAATGCTGAATTGTGAAGGGCAACAGGTTGTGGTTATTGGCGGTGGCGCCGTGGCTGAACGGAAGGTGAGTGGGCTGCTGGAAGCTGGAGCGGTGGTTAAGGTGATTAGTCCTTCTTTGACAGATACACTTGTCGCTCTAGCGAAAAAGGGTCTCATGACCTGGCATGACCGCGCTTATGCTCCCGGAGATCTCCGTGGGGCCTTTCTCGTATATGCAGCCACTAACGATAGAGCGGTTAATGAAGAGATTGCGCTGGAGTGTAGGCAACTTGGCATTCATGTGAATGTGGCTAGCCATGCGGAAGCGGGGAATTTTATCACGCCTGGAGTTGTACGTAGGGGGCGTTTGACGGTAGCTGTATCTACTTTGGGTGCTGGGCCGCTTGCGGCTGCGAAGATTAAAAGTATGCTTGAAGAGGCGCTGGATGCGGCTTATGAGCCTTATTTGGATTTTGTACATACCATGCGAACTCGGATTAAGGAAAAAGAATCTTCTGCTGAAGTTCGTGGAAGGCTTTTGCGGAAGCTTGGGGCGCTCGATGTGTTGAATGAGATGAAGAACGGCAGCTTTATTGCGTGATGCCCGGAGGATATGGATGCTTGGATTGCTGATCACCGGGCGGAGTAAAAGTGCGCGTGGACACTGTGAAGTTTAGAAAATTGGGTTAGATTAATGATATGAGTAAAAATAGCTACTGGTCGGGATAGTTCGGATAATGGTATGAGTACCGTTGTATTGGGCTGAAGTGGTTGGAATGGTCGAAAGTACGGTATAAATCCCGTTGAAATAGGCTGGAGTAGCTGGAATGTCCGAAAGTAGGGCAAAAATGCCTCGGAATTGCCCGGAAACGGTCATATTAGCGAAAAGAGAGGCAAAAATGCCTCGGAATTACCGAAAAACGGCCATATTAGCGAAAAGAGAGGCAAAAATGCCTCGGAATTACCGAAAAACGGCCATATCAGCGAAAAGAGAGGCAAAAATGCCTCGGAATTGCCGAAAAACGGCCATATCAGCGAAAAGAGAGGCAAAAATGCCTCGGAATTGCCCAAAAACGGTCATACCAGCGAAAAGAGAGGCATTAATGCCTCGGAATTGAGTAATAACCGCCGATGGAGCCGAATAAATGGAAGGTATGCCATTTAATAGTGCGGAGTAGCTTTTGGTTAGTTTGGATTACTATATACGGTCTACGGTGAAGAGTAAGAGGCAGACGTAATCAGGAGGAATGGACAATGCGTAAGATTATTGTGGGGAGTAGACAGAGTGCTCTTGCGTTGACGCAAACGGGGCATGTGATTGCGGATCTGGAGCGACTGAGCGGGGAGCATGGTTTTGGATTCACTTTTGAGGTGAAAAAGATTGTTACCAAAGGGGACCGTATCCTGGATGTCACCTTGTCCAAGGTCGGCGGTAAAGGATTGTTCGTGAAGGAAATCGAGCAGGCCATGCTGGAAAAAGAAATCGACATGGCGGTGCACAGCATGAAGGATATGCCCTCCGAGCTACCGGAGGGGCTGATCAACGGTGCTGTGCCGAAGCGCGTCGATCCGCGCGATGCACTGATCTCTAACGGAGGCGTCTCGCTGGACGAGCTGCCTCCGGGCGCACGCGTAGGCACAAGCAGCCTACGCCGTTCCAGCCAGCTAGCTGCGCTGCGGCCTGATCTGGTCATTGAGCCCGTGCGCGGCAACCTTGACTCGCGGCTGGGCAAGCTGGAGAGCGGCGAATTCGACGCGATCCTGCTTGCGGCAGCGGGGCTGTCGCGCATGGGCTGGCAGGATCGCGTCAGCGCCTACCTACCGCCGGAAGTTTGCCTGCCCGCTGTAGGGCAGGGCGCACTCGGCATAGAGTGCCGCGCAGATGACGCCGACCTGCGGAAGCTGCTGGCGTTATACAACGACGCCGATACAGCGTTGACGGTGGCGGCGGAGCGTACGTTCCTTGGCGCGCTGAACGGCGGCTGCCAAGTGCCAATTGGCGCTTATGCGGTGCTTGACACAGCTGCCAAAGCTGCTACCGCAGAGCACAAAGTAATCTCGTTAACGGGGATGGTGGGAACACCGGACGGTTCAACGATTTTGAAAGAAACTTGCACGGGGATTGACCCGGTACAGCTCGGCGAAGAAGTCGCTAAGAAGCTGATTGCAAGAGGAGCGGAGAAGATACTGTCAGACGTTAGGGGATGAGGGGATTGACGGGGAAGGTTTATTTGGTAGGTGCAGGTCCCGGGGACGCCAAGCTGATTACTGTTAAAGGTCTCGAGTGTATCCGAAAAAGCGACGTGGTGGTGTACGATCGGCTGGCAAGTCCTAGATTGCTGAAATGCATGAAGCCCGGCGGCGAGAAGATTTATGTTGGCNNGCCGCGTAGGTGAAGAAGCGGAGCTGCTGCGCAAAAATGGGATCTATTACGAAATCGTACCGGGTATCACATCGGCGATCAGCGTACCTGCTTATGCGGGTATACCTGTCACGCACCGCGATCATGCTTCTTCCCTGTCGATTATCACCGGACATGAGAGTCCGGATAAACTGGATCATTCCATACATTGGGATAAAGTAACAAATGCCACAGGGACGTTAGTGTTCCTGATGGGCGTAGCTAAAATAGGATATATCTGCGCCCAGCTGATCAAGCATGGGCGTCCGCCAGAAACACCAGTGGCACTGGTGCGCTGGGGCACCCGCGCAGATCAGGAGACGCTGACGGGAACCCTCGCCGATATTGAGGCGAAGGTGAAGGCGGCGGATTTTCAGCCGCCGGCTGTGATCGTCGTCGGCGACGTTGTGCTTCAGCGCGAACAGCTGAAGTGGGCCGAGGCGATGCCGTTGTTCGGCAAACGCATCGTGGTGACACGGGCTCGCAGCCAAGCGAGCGAGCTGGTGGATATGATTGAGGAACTCGGCGGAGAACCCTACGAGTTCCCGGTGATCGAGACGATCATGCCGGAAGGCACAGAGAAGAAGGCGAAGATTGCAGCGGCGTTTGGCGCGCTG
>DOJM01000468.1:7693-16479 GCA_003529225.1 Paenibacillus sp. | reverse complement strand
AGTTTCAGGCGGAAGGTCTGATTGAGACGTTCGGTCCCCGGCTGCTGCCGGGGCAGAACGTGCTGTTGCCGCGCGGCGATCTAGGGCGCGACTGGCTGCCGGACAAGCTGAGAGAGCTTGGCCTTCAAGTCACAGACGTCGATACCTATGAGACGGTTGTGACGGGTGAGGATGATGACGAGCTGTTGAAGCTGCTGGAGGAGGGGCGCGTTCACGCGGTGACTTTTACTAGTTCTTCAACGGTGCGCAATTTCATCCACATTCTGAAAAGAATGGGGATCGAAGATCCACTCCCATTGCTAGCTAACGTGAAAATAGCCTGCATCGGCCCATTAACCGAGCAGACTGCGGTGGAAGCGGGGCTTACACCGGGACTGCTACCTGAAGAAGCAACTATTAATAGTCTGGTGCAGGAGCTCTGTCGCTGGAATGCGGAGACTCAGCTACAAAAAGCTTGAATTGACACCAATAGAACATCGGCTTTACAACATCGTCTGTAGTTGTATCTAAGCTCGGAAGCGCTACGCCGCTATTGTAAGTAACTTAAGTAACATTAAATTGGCCACCAAACGCAGTTACTGTTGAAGCTCAGAGTATGATGGATGGCGAAGTTGTAAACTAACTGGTGTGTGTATGGGTGAGTAAGTTTATGTGCATATAAAGTTCACGCAGCTCTAAGTGATATGTTAGATGTTAGGTACTTGGATTAGTATGCAACCTAGTGGAAATATAGCTTTTAATCTGGTTACGAGACTGGTATGAGGTTTGTTAGCATGAGGTCTGATTGAGGTTAAGTTGCACTTTATACACTTAAATTCCCTGGATATTAGCGAAGATCGATTTTAGTTGTAATATGTGCAATTAAATATGGGCTAGAATAGGGTTTTTCGCTCTTTTGTAATAAATAACTGTAGAGAGTGCAACTAAAGCTTACAGTTACGATATAACATCAAAATAACTGCGCAAACTACAACTAAGCCGCAGTTAGTCAACGATCGAGGGTTTGGTTATATATTTTATTTTTCAGGAGGATGAACCAATGAGCTTTCCAATTACACGTCACCGCCGTCTACGCGGTTCTGCTGGAATTCGCGGTATGGTGCGGGAGACCGTACTGAATGTGCTGGATTTTGTACAGCCTATATTTGTGACTTATGGAACAGGTGTGAAGAATGAGATTAGCTCGATGCCGGGCGTGTACCATTTTTCGCTGGATACTTTAAAAGCAGAAGTGGACGAGATTGCCGCACTAGGCATTCCGGCTGTGCTGTTATTCGGGATTCCTGAAACGAAGGACGCTATTGGTTCTTCCGGTTTCGCAGAGGATGGAATTGTGCAAGAGGCTACTCGCTTGATCAAGCAGTGGTACCCTGAGCTGTTGGTCGTTGCAGATACCNNCGGATCACGGACATTGCGGGATGGTGCATACGCATACGGTAAATGGCGTGGTACACGGTGATGTCATCAACGATGCTTCTCTAGAACTGCTGACTCGTACGGCGGTGTCCCAAGCTAAAGCGGGAGCAGATATTATCGCCCCTTCGAATATGATGGATGGATTCGTACACGCGATTCGTGCGGGACTTGATGAGAATGGTTTTGAGCATGTGCCGATTATGTCGTATTCGGTCAAATATGCTTCGGCATTTTATGGCCCTTTCCGCGAAGCTGCGGATTCAGCACCACAATTCGGAAATCGCAAAACCTATCAAATGGACCCTGCCAATCTGCGCGAAGCGCTCCGTGAAGCAGAATCCGATGTGCTGGAAGGCGCAGATATGTTAATGGTGAAGCCAGCTCTGGCTTACTTGGACGTGATTCGTACGATCCGCGACCAATTTGATTTGCCTCTTGTGGCTTACAATGTGAGTGGTGAATATTCCATGGTAAAAGCAGCAGCGCTGCAAGGTTGGATTGACGAGCAAGCCGTTGTGCTGGAAATGCTGACTGGCATGAAACGCGCCGGAGCGGATATTATTATTACTTATTTTGCAAAAGATGCTGCCCGCTGGCTACGCGGTTAATCTCAATCACAACGATATCGCGCCATAGGCAGTTACATAATACCTGTGTGACCAAGAACAGAATAGGAGTGAAGATAGATGAGTAATGAGCCAATGGCGCGTAAAGAGGAAGCGTCCNNGGGGTGAACAGTCCTGTACGGGCATTCAAATCCGTAGGATTGACTCCGGTTTATGTGGATCATGGGATCGGCTCACGTATATATGATATCGACGGTAACAGTTTTATCGACTATGTATGCTCATGGGGACCGCTGATTATGGGTCATGCGCATCCAGAGGTTGTAAAGGCTTTGCAGGAAACGGCAGTAAAAGGGACAAGCTTTGGTGCACCTACTTTACTCGAAACAGAGATGGCTAAAACCGTTGTTGAACGTGTAGCTTCTGTAGATATCGTACGTATGGTTAACTCCGGAACGGAAGCGACGATGAGNNTCGCTTGGCACGTGGTTACACTGGACGCAGCAAAATCTTGAAGTTCGAAGGCTCTTACCACGGTCACGCAGATAGTCTGCTTATTAAGGCCGGTTCTGGTGTAGCTACATTAGGTTTGCCGGATAGCCCGGGTGTTCCCGAAGGTGTGGCAGTAAATACGATTACAGTTCCATACAATGATTTGGAGTCCACTCAGATTGCTTTCGAACGTTTTGGCAGTGAGATTGCCGCAGTGATCGTAGAGCCGATTGCCGGTAACATGGGTGTTGTGCCACCACTTCCAGGATTCCTGGAAGGACTTCGCAAGTTAACTTCGGACAATGGATCTTTGCTTATTTTTGATGAAGTAATGACAGGATTCCGTGTCAACCGAGGCTGTGCTCAAGGTCTGTTCAACATTACTCCGGATATCACCTGCTTCGGCAAAGTCATCGGTGGAGGACTTCCAGTGGGCGCTTATGGCGGTAAAAGAGAGATCATGGAACAAATCGCTCCTACGGGACCGATCTATCAGGCTGGCACACTTAGTGGTAATCCATTAGCGATGGCGGCAGGACTCACTACGCTGAAGCTGCTGATACCGGAAGTTTATGATCGTCTGGAGCAATTAGGAGCGCGTCTGNNTTCCGCTGACAATTAACCGCGTGGGCTCGATGGTCTGTCCGTTCTTCACGGAAGGACCAGTAACGAATTTTGAAACGGCCAAGACTAGCAACACGGATCTATTCCGTCGTTATTTTGGTCATATGTTGAGCCAAGGAATTAGCGTGCCGCCTTCACAGTTTGAAGGCATGTTCGTGNNGCTGCGCATAGTGAGCAGGATATTGATGATACCATAGAGGGCCATTTTAATGCCCTGAAGGCCCTTTGAGTATCAGTGCCGGAGAACGAACCGGTGGTGGAGCTTGGACTAGACGCGGGGAGTGGCTGGAAGTAACACCCGGCAAAATCATTACTGGAGCCGAGGATTCTGAAGCTGCGATTGATAAGTGGCTGCTGGAAACCGTAGGCATGCCTGAGAAGCTTCATCTGCGTCTGCGCCGCGAGGGGGGCATTCAGTGGAAGGGAGATCGACTTCGACTAGCACTTTTTCCGGATCGTGAAGCGGGTATTGAACCGGTATGGGAAGAGCTTGAGGTGCTGTATGAGGATGATTTTTGCTTGGTTGCCCATAAGCCGGCAGGGATGGCAGTTCATCCGGATGGCAGTGGCTTAGGTGTAACGCTGGATCACCTTGTAGCCGCGCATTATGTTGCTTCCGGTGATGCTGTAGCTGTAAGACATATTCACCGCCTGGACAAGGATACAACAGGCCCGGTGATGTATGCAAAGAATGAGTTCGCACAGCTTGTCCTAGACGAGAATATGCGTGAAAAAAGCATCTCACGGCTCTACGCCGCGATCGTAGAAGGCACAGTGCCGCCTGCGCTTAAAGTGATCGACGCGCCGATTGGGCGCGATCGTCATCATGCGGCGCGGAGAAGAGTCTCACCCGGCGGACAGTCCGCCGTGACTCGAATCCTCGGACGCGAAGCACTGCATGGCGGGAGCCTGGTGCATGTGCAGCTGGAGACCGGAAGGACGCATCAGATTCGCGTCCATCTCAGCCATATGGGTCATCCCTTATATGGGGATGCACTATATGGCGGCCCGGTCTGGGCTTCCAGCGCTAGTGGCCGACATGCGCTCCATGGCGAGATGCTGTCTTTCCGCCACCCTTGGAGCGGTGAACAATTGCAAGTAAGCGATCCATGGCCGGAGGATATGCTTCAGCTGCGGGAGCTGNNTATTTTTTCGTAGGGTATATAATTTTCTGTTTTTTCAGAAAGAAGCATCTATCTATGTCCTAATAGCAAAAGCAGCATATAATACTTTGTTCATGCGAGTAGTTCATCTATTGGCCGGCAGATAGGTTCGAATGGTCCCTGAATTTATGAAATTAATAGCATCCTGTCCGGTTAGTGCTACCAAAGTTGTCATGCCTTTCTGTTTGAAGCATATACATGTGGGGAGTAACATTTTGGGCTTATGCTCTGGGCCTGTCTCAGGGTTAGATTATGCCAAGAAGGAGGACATATCCCGTGTTTGATCAGTCCCACGGCTTGCGGTTTGATATTTATGAACGCATTCACCTATCGGAAGAGCTTCCGGGAATAGCTGAGCTGGAGGAGGTTGAACTACTTCCGGAAATCCAGGTGATTCAGCGGGAGGATCGTGCCGAGTTATATGGTCAGTTGTTGCTTACCGGACTCTACCGGAGTGAAGATGACCGAACACAACGTCTGGAGCATGCCATTCCCGTAGAAATCACTGTTCCGCTTACACGCGTCAGCTCGATTGAAGATATTGGGGTGGAGATCGAGAATTTTGATATTGATCTGCTCACGATGCGTACTGTGAATATAACAGGCGTATTATCCCTGCGGGGAATCGGTGGTGCGGAGCCTCAACCACAACCGGCCTGGCNNCCCTCTCAGTGATGACAGGGTAATCGAAGCATCTGCTGAGAACCAAGAACACGAAAATGATGCACTTTATGAAAATTCACAGTGGATCTTTGGTGAGGATGCATCGGAGGTTGCCGTGGAAGAACATGAGCATGCTGAAGCTAATGCAGACGCATCAGAGGCTCCACTGGTCTCGAGTGGAGCTGGTCATTCGTCCCCTATAGTGAATTTCTCATCCGCTCATGAGAAGGACAAGGGAGCGAAAGCTCGGACGCATAGTCTGGATTCGCAAACAGAGGATTCCAAAGCAGGAATAGCGGATTACTGGTTTAAAGCTGAGTCACAGAATGAAGCTGAGGCTACTCAGCTGAATCAAGTTAGCCAGGCGAGTCAAGCGGATCAGGAGCAAGAATCTGAATATACTTTTGCTTCAAGAGAAACTGCTGTTCCAGCAGCTAATGCTGATGCGGATCAAGATTTTGCCGTATTCGCTTCGGAAAACGGGGCCAATAATGAGCTTCATGCACAAGAAGAGAATGCTCAGCCGATCCACGAGAATACGAATGAAGTTTTTGTTTCTCAAGAGACTGTGCCACAGTCAGAGGAGAAGCAAGACCTTAAGATTGCGCTAGGTAGTAAGAAAGAAGCAGAGGTTCCAGCCAAAGAACATCTTACCTTCTCTTCATTACTCAGCTCTAGCCGTTCCCGTAAAGAACAGGAAGCCCTTCAGTCTGAAGGAACTGCATCGGCTGCAGCGATCATTCCAGAAGCGGGAAATAATACAGAGTGGAAGAGTAGATTCATTACCGGAGCAGACGGCGCTAACTTGTTCCGGAAGGTTCGACTTTGCATCGTACAGCGTGAAGAAACGCTGGATACGATCGCAGAGAAGTATCAGCTAAGTGCGCGGGAGCTGGGAATGTATAATCGATTGTCTGGGCAGAGTGTAGAAGAAGGGCAAGTGTTGTACATTCCGTAGTTGAATTACAATGCATACTCACATGAATAGGTGAATCCCGATCTGATAGTAGATCGGGATTTTTTTTAAATATAAGAATATATAAGTTTCACGTTATATATTATCCTTATACTTCTCGAATAAACGCTTACCGTCCGTAAAAGGACGTCGAAGGCGTTTATTCTTGTGTGACCGGAGAACGTTAGAATGCGGGGTATCTAACCAACGCAGAGTGATGAATCGAATGAAAATTCGACATATGCACGCTATAAGTCGAAATTCCGCTTAAAGTCCCGCTGTAGAAGCCTATTCAGGTTGACTAGGGATGACTCAAAATGTATTATGGAGTAAGCAATATCTAAGTAAAGACTGGGAACGGGAAGAGTAGGCGGTCAGCCCTTCAGAGAGCGGAATGCAAGTGCTGTGACATTCCGTAGGATACAGCCACCGAAGTCGCCCCGGAGTCGCCCTTCTGAGCTTGTCTTCATGGATATGAAAGATAAGTTAGGATGTGGCCGGTAGCAGCCGTTATCTGTACGAGTGTCGCGCTAAGCTTCTGAACCGTAAGGTGAAAGAAGTGCAGGTTTATTTTTCATTGGCGCGAAACAAAGGTGGTACCGCGAAAGAATGGCCTTTCGTCCTTTGAGACGAGGGGTCTTTTTGTTTTTTAGAAACCAACTACAAGTAACCAAGTGGAGGTATCAGAGAATGGCTGACCAAAACAATCTAACAGCGGCAGAGTTGCCGAACTTGCAAGATACAGCGGCAGATGCTGCCGCTGCAAATGAATCTAAGAACGAAATGCCAACCACGTATGATCCGAAATCGGCAGAAACCAAGTGGTATTCCTACTGGACAGAGGGTGGGTATTTCCGTGCAGGCGGGCGTCCAGATGCAAAAGCATATAGCATTGTGATCCCGCCACCAAACGTAACGGGAATGCTGCACATTGGTCATGCGCTTGATTTTACGCTTCAGGATATCCTGATTCGTACGAAACGGATGCAGGGCTTTGACACGCTGTGGCTACCGGGTACGGACCATGCCGGTATCGCAACGCAGACAAAGGTAGAACAAAAGCTGCGTGAGCAGGGAATTTCAAGACATGACCTTGGACGCGAGAAGTTCCTGGAGCAGGTGTGGGACTGGAAAGATAAATACGCGAACACCATTCATGAGCAGTGGGCTAAGATGGGACTCTCCCTTGACTATTCCCGCGAACGGTTTACCCTGGATGAAGGGTTGTCGAAAGCTGTACGCGAGGTATTCGTTAAGCTCTATAATAAAGGCTTGATCTACCGCGGCAAACGCATTATCAACTGGGACCCGGCGGCTCGTACAGCATTGTCGGATATCGAGGTTGAATATAAAGAAGTTAATGGTCACTTGTATCACCTGCGTTACCCGCTCAAAGACGGTAGCGGATTTATTACAGTAGCGACCACACGTCCGGAGACGATGCTGGGTGATACAGCGGTTGCTGTTCATCCGGAAGACGATCGTTACAAAGATCTGATCGGCAAAACGTTAATCCTGCCGATTATCGGCCGTGAGATTCCGATTATCGCTGATGATTATGTAGACAAAGAGTTTGGTAGTGGTGCGGTTAAGATTACACCAGCTCATGACCCGAATGACTTCGAGATGGGTCAACGTCACAACTTACCGCAGATTAACGTAATGGATGAGAGCGGTACGATGAATGAAGAAGCAGGACCTTACCAAGGTCAAGACCGGAGTGTATGCCGTAAGGCTATCACTGCTGACCTGAAGGAGCAAGGTGTGCTGATCAATATTGAAGATCATGTGCATCAAGTAGGACACAGTGAACGCTCTGGAGCCGTTGTTGAACCCTACTTGTCCACACAATGGTTCGTGAAGATGCAGCCACTCGCTGAAGCTGCCATCAATGCACAGAAGGATGGGAACGGGGTTAACTTTGTACCGGACCGTTTCGAGAGAACTTACCTGAACTGGATCGAGAACGTACGTGATTGGTGTATTTCCCGTCAGCTGTGGTGGGGACATCGTATTCCAGCATGGTATTCCGAGTCTACTGGTGAATTGGTTGTGGCAAATGACGAGGAAGAAGCACGCCGGATCAGCGGTCTAACCGACTTGAAACAGGATGAAGATGTACTGGATACCTGGTTTAGCTCTAATCTGTGGCCTTTCGCCACACTAGGATGGCCAGATGAGAACAGTGCAGATTTCAAACGCTACTATCCGAATGATGTGCTCGTAACAGGCTACGATATTATTTACTTCTGGGTAGCGCGGATGATCTTCTCAGCTCTTGAATTTACCGGAGAAAAACCTTTCTCAGATGTATTGATGCATGGTTTGGTACGGGATTCCGAAGGTCAAAAAATGTCCAAATCACTCGGAAATGGCGTAGATCCCCTTGAAGTAATCGAGAAGTATGGCGCAGATGCAATGCGTTATATGATTTCTACCGGAAGTACAGCTGGACAGGATCTACGCTTCCGTTGGGAAAAGGTTGAGCAGGCGCGCAATTTCGCCAATAAGATCTGGAATGCATCACGCNNGATATGAAGTATGAAGAAATCGATTTAACTGGTGAAAAATCAGTTGCGGATAAGTGGATCTTAACTCGCTTAAACGAAACAATCGAAAGCGTAACACGTAACATGGATAAATATGAGTTCGGTGAAGCTGGTCGTTCATTATACAACTTCATTTGGGACGATCTATGTGACTGGTATATTGAGTTCGCGAAGCTGTCACTTTACGGATCAGACGCTGCGGCCAAAGCGAAGACACAGTCTGTACTTGCCTATGTACTAGACCGCACAATGCGCCTGATTCATCCGTTTATGCCGTTTATTTCGGAAGAAATCTGGCAGCACCTTCCGCATGAAGGGGAGACAATTACCCTGGCTGCATGGCCGGAGTATGATGCTG
>DOJM01000468.1:430-7629 GCA_003529225.1 Paenibacillus sp. | reverse complement strand
AAGCCGTAGCGGAAATGAACCTGCTGATGGATGTAATCCGGGCCGTTCGTAATATCCGGGCTGAAGTGAATGTACCGATGAGCAAAAAGGTTGAATTGATCATCAAAGCGGGTAATGAAGAGACGCTGAGTATTATCACCCGTAACGACAACTACATTGGACGCTTCTGTAATACGTCTTCCTTCGAAGCTGGCCTGAATCCAGAAACGCCGGATAAGGTAATGTCCGCTGTAGTAACAGGAGCAGAACTGCTTCTGCCATTGTCGGGACTCATTGATATTGAACAAGAAATCGCCCGTCTGGAAAAAGAAGTGCAGACGCTGAACAGCGAAGTAGAACGCGTAGAGAAAAAGCTGAGCAATCAAGGCTTCGTGGCCAAAGCTCCTGCTAAAGTTATCGAAGAGGAACGGGCGAAGCAGGCAGATTATTCTGCTAAACGTGAGAAAGTACTTGCCCGCATCGCAGAGCTGAGAGGATAAGAGACATGGATGACCTAAATCGGGGCGGAAGTACCGCCCCTCTTGCGACATACACCCAAGCGGTTGATTGGATCAAGAGCCTAATCCCTTTTGGGATACNNGAGATGTTGATGGACAAGCTGGGAAATCCGCACCGTCGGCTGAAGTTTATTCATGTGGCGGGTACGAACGGCAAAGGTTCAACTTGTGCTTTTTTGACTAGTGCACTTATACAAAGCGGCTATTCAGTAGGCACCTTTACATCTCCGTATATTACAAAGTTCACGAACAGGTTCCAATATAATAATACGGACATCTCTGAAGAAACGCTTGTCGAGCTGGTTAACCAATTACGTCCACTAGTCCAAGAAATTTCGGAAACGGAGTTTGGCTCACCTACGATGTTCGAGGTAACTACAGCAGTGGCCATTCTATTTTTTGCGGGCGTCTCTTGTCCTGATGTTGTCGTATGGGAGACCGGGCTTGGGGGAAGGCTGGATGTAACGAACATCGTGACTCCGATTGTTTCTGTGATTACTAATGTTGGTCATGATCACATGGATATTTTGGGAGATACGCTAGAGAAGATTGCAATGGAGAAAGCCGGAATTATTAAGACGGGCGTACCTGTTGTTAGCTGCGTAACTCAGCCGGAAGTCGTAGCGGTTCTGAAAGAGAAAGCAGCGGCTTGCCGCTCTACTCTTTATCTTGCCGGAGAAGATTTTAGCTATGAGGCTAATGAAATCCGTGAGGATGTGCAGACTTTTCATTTTAAGGGTCCCTTTCGTTCGCTTGAACTTGGGATCGTAATGAAAGGCGAGCATCAGATTAGCAATGCGGCAGCTGCCATGATGGTACTTGAGGTTCTGCGTCAGTATATGGCCTTTATGCTTGAGGATGAAGATGTGCTTGAAGGTTTGCGCCACGCATTCTGGGCTGGAAGGCTGGAAGAGGTAAGCAAGTCTCCAAGGATTGTACTGGACGGAGCACATAATCCGGAAGGTGCGGAGAGTCTTGCAAAAAGTCTGCCTCAGCTCTATCAATACGGTAAATTAAATTTACTTATGGGAATTCTGTCAAATAAGCATCATGAATCCTACTTTAAGCATATACTGCCTATAGTGGATACGCTCATCCTGACCGAACCGGATTTCCAGAACAAAATGGACGCGGAGAATCTGCAAGTTATCGCAGAAAGTCTGCGGGAGAAATATGCCAAGGAAAACTTGGCAATCATAATAGAACATAATTGGGGAAAAGCGCTGCAGCTACTGAAGTCGATTACAGCGGAGGATGACCTTGCCGTCGTATCTGGTACGCTGTATTTAATCTCTGACGTACGCGGTACACTTTTGCAGCAACCCGATACTGAAAAAGGCTGGTGACGACTGTTGGATACTACTGAACGTGTGCATTTTATAGGGATCGGCGGCTACGGAATGAGCGCGATTGCCCGGGTAATGCTAGAAATGGGATATACAGTTACGGGCTCCGATGTGGCTGCCCAAGAATTAACGGATAAATTGATTGCTAAAGGTGCCAAGATTTATATCGGGCATACAGCAGAACAAGTAAAAGGTGCGGATCTAGTCGTATACTCTACGGCTTTGTCTAGTGATAATGTGGAATGGGTGGAAGCTGAGCGGCTTAAGATTCCAATTCTGCATCGTTCGCAAATGTTAGCCCGTTTATTGAATGAACGTAAAGGGGTAGCCGTTGCTGGAGCACACGGGAAAACTACCACCTCCTCCATGATTGCACTTGTGATGGAAGAGTGCGACGTTGATCCAACGTATATTATCGGTGGAGAGATTATGAATGTAGGTACGAATGCAAAGGCGGGACAAGGTGAGTTTGTAGTAGCGGAAGCGGATGAGAGTGATGGCTCTTTCCTGCACTATCACCCTTGGCTTGGGATCGTTACGAATGTTGAAGCGGATCACTTAGAAAATTACGACGGAGACTTTAACCGTCTTAAGGCTGCATACGTGCAGTTCATGAACCAAACGCGCGAAGATGGAACTGCTATAGTATGCGCTGACGACGAGAATGTGATTTCTCTTTTACCTGAAGTAACAGGTAAGGTGATTACTTATGGCATCAAGTCGAACACTGCGGATTATATTGCCACTGATATCGTTCTAGGCGATCGTCAAGTATCGTACACGATGAATCATAATGGAGAAGTGCTTGGACGGATTGAACTCTCAGTTCCCGGACAGTACAATCTTTATAATTCAATGGCAGCGGTAATCGCTTGTTTGAAATCAGGGATTTCTTTCGAGAAAATCGCTGAAGCGATTGTGAAATTCCATGGTGCGAAGCGCCGTTTTCAAGTGCTCGGAGAAGTCAATGACATTCTGGTCATTGATGATTATGCACATCACCCTACCGAGATTCAGGCAACGATCAGTGCTGCCAAGGCTACGGGAAAACGGATTATTGCGGTATTTCAGCCTCAGCNNTCAGCGCTATACACGCACTTTCTTCCTGTTAGATGCTTTCAGCCGTGCCTTTAGCGAAGCCGACGAAGTCATCATCACCGATATTTACTCTCCGGCTGGAGAGAAACAGATCGAAGGAGTTACTTCTGCGAAGCTGGTTGAGCTTATCGTGAAGAACAGTAATGCGGGCGCGAGACATCTGCCAACCAAAGAAGATGTTCTAGCTGATCTTACACCTCGTATTGCTCCAGGTGATCTGGTGATTACGATGGGCGCAGGCGATATCTGGAAGGTCGGATACGCACTGGCAGACGGTTTAAAGAAGAAGCATTAAGTTTACAAGTTGAGGCTAATTCGAGGATATTTATATTCTCTAGACAATAGCACTTCCCCCTAATTTCGTTCAGATCATCTATTTGTTTATCTGAAGGGAGCTTAGGGGGAAGTGTTTTTTGGTATTGTTAANNCTGAGTACGCATCGAAGCAAAGCCGCACTTTGTGGGGATATTTTCGCATAGGTGGTGACATATGAGCTCCCTGCTTGACATTAGGACGCTAATATATCTATTTATTTTTGGCAATTTATTTATGCTGCTGTTGATAACCAATTATCGAAGTACCGCTGTTAAAGATATAGCCTCTACATTATTCATCCGATCGAAGCAGGTACAGCTCCNNTTAATGTGGGATTATCTTCCTCACGCACTGTCCATTCCGCTTAGCAATGCTCTGATCCTTGGAGGGTGCTGTCTGGAAATTACAGCGTTACTGCTTATGATGGGAGTACTGGGACCAAGAATAAAGCGATATTACATCATCCTTTCTGTATTGAGCACCATTAGTTTTAGTATCATCGCATTATTTTTTAATCATTCCAACTTGCGCATCGCTTGTAATTCACTTTGGTCTATACTATTTATAGTTTATCCGGCTTATTATCTAACTGTGAATAAAAAGGCTACCCCTCTTCAAAAAATATTAGGCGTATTATTTTATGTATTTGCAGCGATTATGCTGATGCGGGCGCTTGTTGCATTGATTTGGGAGCCCGAGATGAATGTGTTCTCAACAAATCTTACACAATATTTGTATTATTTGGGGATGTATTTATTATTTATCGTAGGGGCTGCCGGTTTTATTCTTCTCTCAAATGAGCATTCCTTCGTCAAACTAAAAAGAATAGCCAGTTATGATGATTTGACGGGGATCCTAAACCGTGGAGCATTTCTTCAGGAAGCGGAGATAAAGCTTGAAAAGGCAGTTCGAGCGCAGGAGTACTTCTCATTTTTGCTATTGGATTTGGATTATTTTAAAAAGGTCAACGATACTTATGGTCATGATACCGGTGACATTGTACTGGAAGAATTCGCATCGACGATTAAAGATAATCTCGGAAATGGCGATTTGTTTGGCAGACTGGGGGGCGAGGAATTCGCAGTCATACTCTGTGGGGTAGATGAGGAAATCTGCGACCAGAAAGCTGAAGCGCTTCGCGAGGCGATAATGAATACTTCCACTAATAAGGTCCAACAGGGGTACACAGTTAGTATAGGTGTAATTACGATCATGCCAGATCAGGAGATCTCGATAAATAAGTTGTACAAGCTAAGCGACAAGGCATTATATCAGGCCAAACAAGAGGGAAGAAATAGAGTCATCAGATACCGGTATGTATACTGAGAGCCAGGAATACTAGGGGAGGTGAACTTCACTCATATGCATCTGGATCTCCAGACACTGCTGGTGTGTCTCTTTTTGTGGCAATCGTTCACGGTGCTGCTTATCGTGGTGTATCGTTTGCGTTATGCGCAGGAACAGACTTCTTCATTGTTTATCACAGCAAAATATCTGCAACTAGCAGCCTTGATCCTCTTATTGCTGAAGGATTTTATAGATACTCCACTTAGTCTACCGATCATAGCACTTCTTGCTTTGGCTGGAGGCACGCTCGAAAGCTTGGCGCTTCTAATGCTTCTCAGAGTATTCGGGAGCAAGGTTGAGCGATATTATTCTATATTATTCGGAGCATCGATTGTCGTTGTGGTGCTTATGTATTTGTTGATGCCAGAGGATCCGCTCGTTATTCCAGTCGCTTGTCTGGCTGGAGTCCTGATTATAGCCTATCCTGCTTATAATCTATGGTTGAAGGTCATGGAGACTTCGTTACAAATAATAATGGGACTGCTATATTGTATTGTCATCTTATCGTTGGCGGGTAGAGCTTTAGAACCGTTATATTCCGTGTTAGGAATCAATACACAAGTTTCACAATTTCTTTATTTGTTTTTTTATCTAGGGGTTTATTTGTATATGTTTCTAGGAACCGCTGGAATTATGCTGCTTTATAGAGAGGATTCCTTTGCAGAAATGGAGCGGATAGCAACTTATGATGAGTTGACAGGTATTTTGAATCGCAGGTCGTTTGTGTTACGTGCTCGGCCTTTAATAGCTGCTTCAGCGATGAAGCAGCTGCCCTATTCTTTTTTACTGCTGGATGTCGATCACTTTAAGAGCATAAATGATANNAATAGAGCGACAGCTTGGTCATGATGATCTGATCGGAAGATTTGGAGGAGAAGAGTTCGCAGTGCTCCTGCACAGTGCCGATGAGAAGAGTAGTGATGTTATTGCTGAAGGAATGCGCACAGCTATTATAGGTTCAATGATTCATGGCGTACCGCTGCACTACACGATAAGTATTGGAGTCATCACGATAGAATCGGGCGAACGTCTTTCTCTGAACAATCTCTACAAACTTTGTGATAATGCATTGTATCAGGCTAAGAAAAAGGGTCGGAATTGCGTTGTTAGAAGCTACGGAAATATAGAAGTGTCGTCCTTTCGTCATTAGACGAGGAAGGCACTTTTTTGTTTGCATAGGAGATAGTTCATAATACCTAACGAAAGTAGATTTTTTTGTGTGGAAACTTCATGTTCATGTATAACTGGAAAAAGAGCTTTTTAGATTCAATTATCAAAAAAAATGGCGATTTATAAAGGATTATCGCAATGAATTCAGAATGAGGAATGAAAATACATGAAAAATTTAATGTTTCCCTATAAATCGACAAAAATTTTATGTGAAATGAGTTACTATTGAACTGCATCTAAAGTTGCAGTGATAAGTAGAGAGGATTTATATAAAAAATTCAAGGAGCCAGAGTCATGCGAGAAAGAATGCTGTTCCTTTCAGCACAGAATCAAAGCGCAGAGGATCTAGAAGGAGAAATGAGAACAGGGAGTATTCTCGAAATTTTGCTAGGGAAATTTGATATTGATTTGCTGACGTATGCCAGTACGCACAAGGATATGTCTACAAATGATGGAACTGCACTAACGGTTCATTACATTAACGGGTGCATTACCTCGTGGAGATCTATGCTGCGTCCCTTACATATATTACGGAATTTCACTAATCGGAGTCATGCGGAGAAAGACATGAAGAGTACCATCATGGAGCTTTGTAGATCGAATAATTACAGACATGTATTTATATCGCATAGCTTGCTGGGAAATTGCATTGATATGGTTCGTAATCTGCTTCCTGAGGCCAGTGTTATTACAGATACGTATCGTTTTGAGAGCGGGCTTGCCGTTGGAAAAGAAATGGGGAAGCCGAGCAGCAGTAATCCTTATTATAAACTAAATGAGGCTTTGGTTCGGCGGAATAAGCGGAGACTAATGAATAAAACGGGTGTACTCTTGGCAACCTCGGAATGGGATGCCCTTTCATTCAAATCTCTATCCTTTGCGGATGCCCGTAAAGTTCATGTTGTTCCTCATTTCATAAAAATGAATGAATACGACGCTTTTACTGAGCCTGTTGCAAAAGAAAATTCAATAGTTCTGCACTGGAATATGAACACCAGACAGGGGATTAGAGCTGCTCAAAACTTCTTTAAGAAAAGCTACCCTTTGATTAAAGAACAAGTGCCTGATATCAAGTGTTACATCACCAGTCATGAGGTTCATACGGATGTGTTCTCGCTTGTAAAGGATGATTTATCGGTCAATATCACTGGACCCTTGAAACCGTCTGCTGATTATATACGTCGTGCTAAAGCGGTTCTTGTGCCTATCCTTGAAGGTTGTGAAGTCTCCAGAAACATTCTGGAATCATGGGCACTCAAAACGCCGGTGGTTACAAGTTCTATAGTATGCGAGCGATTGAACTGTGAGCATAACCGTAATATTTTGCTTGCTAATACCTCAGTTGATGTTGTTGCTAGTGTAATAACGTTGTTAAAGAATCCTGAGATGGCAACGATTATTGCTGATCGGGCGCATCGCACATTGT
>DOJM01000468.1:0-401 GCA_003529225.1 Paenibacillus sp. | reverse complement strand
AAAAACCTAATGTTATTTATTAGGAACGAGTAAACTTGGAAGGGGATATTTTTATGGCTAAAAAAAGATAAGTATCATAACAGTATGCGAAGGATTTCAAGGGAACTACCAGTTATAATGTAGTCGCAGAATGTTTAGTATTCAAAACAGTACCTAATTTTACCATCGCCAACCAAAAAAAAAGGTAGCACAGGCGTCTATGAGGAATTACAAAAATTGGAAGAGGCTGACTATACTTACAGAGTTTAGCCTGAAAAACTAACACAATCGTGTTTGCAAAACCATGATGAATCTTATCAGTAATTTTTTTAAATATTCCACTTCCCTAGCAAACTCGCCAGTATCTTTAGTACTTGCATGATTTTCTAGAGGGTAGTATTCCGTTGAAAGTCCTGCACCTA
>DOJM01000367.1:7433-8532 GCA_003529225.1 Paenibacillus sp. | reverse complement strand
CTAATCCTTCACTTAATGTAGAACAAGCTCAATCCTTATCACAGAATCCACAGGTTAAACCTGTCGTAGAAGGATCAACTAGCTTTAAAGTGGAACAGGCTGGTCTATATCGGATTCTAGTGCATATCATGTCAACGGAACCTGAGCTGGCTCAAAGTGCTTGCAATGTGACTGTGAATGATCAATTGATGACAACCATTCAAACAAATGGTACCGAAGGTCAATGGATCAGACAGAAGCTTGTGAAAGTCGATCTTGAAGCAGGTCTTTATGATATGAAATTAGAGTTCATCAAACCAGGTTTGCAGATCGATTGGATTGAATTTAATAAAATCGACTAAATGTTATGCATTAATGCTGAGCAGATCGATATAAGATTCATCTTAAAACCGCGATATTTTCGCGGTTTTTTGTTGTACTTATTGTTGCATGAAGCTCTATTCCCCAACAAAACTAAGAGTCTGCTTGGATACTAAAATATGAGGAAATTGCCCGATACACCCACTATGGTGTGTGGGCTTTTTGCAGATTATATACTTTACAAACACTTGTCTGCATGTACTTGTGTTTGCTCGAATAAGTTAGAAAGTAAGACCAGGACAAACCATAGGTGGAGATGCGTAGAAATGGGGATGCGTAAACAAAGCTTTATTCGCGGCACGTTCATTTTAACCGTGTCGTCATTTTTTACAAAAGGGCTCGGATTTTTGAATGGCGTCTTGCTTGCACGTTTCTTGGGAGCCGAGGGGGTAGGGCTGCTTATGATTGCTCATCCACTGCTTCCCTTGTTTATTACGCTGACAGAGCTGGGGCTTCCTGTTGCGATTTCAAAGCTTGTCTCAGAAGCCGAGGTTAAACAGGATGAAGCGCGAGTAAAGCGAATTCTCAAAGTATCCTTAAGTATTACGGGTACGTTGAGTATTATACTAACTTTAGTGGCGCTATTTGGCTCCAAATGGATCGCGTCGGTTTTTTTAGCTGATCAGCGGGCGTATTATGCTATGGTCGCTATTACGCCGATCATTCCAATTATTGCGATGTCAGCTGTATTGAAAGGTTATTTTCGTGGAAAACAGAATATGAACCCGCTGGCCTTTTC
>DOJM01000367.1:6951-7370 GCA_003529225.1 Paenibacillus sp. | reverse complement strand
GCCCTATGGGATTGCTTATGCAGCTGCGGGTGCTATGGCGGCTTCCGTGATCGGCGAAGGTTTTGGTTTGCTCTATTTGTTTGCTGTCTTCAAATGGGCAAATCGAGGGAAGATCAAAACCTCCTTCCCGCCTAATTCAAGTTTTTCACCCAAAGGAGACAGTACGTTGAGAGATCTGCTGCGCATCGGCTTACCGATGACAGGCAGCGGTTTTATTCATTCCCTCTATCATGCGTTTCTCCCACTGCTGATTACGAAAAGTCTAGTCCTGTTTGGTGTGGGTGTTGAGATGGCGACTAAGCAATTCGGACTTCTAGCGGGATATGCTCTCCCAATGTTGTTTCTCCCCAGCTTCTTCACTCAATCGTTGTCCACTGCATTAATTCCGGCAATCAGCGAAGCGAGTGTGAGCAATAACA
>DOJM01000367.1:6295-6945 GCA_003529225.1 Paenibacillus sp. | reverse complement strand
ATTAACTACTTTGATCTATCATTCGCCAGAAGCGGGTGAGCTGCTAAGGTTGATTGCACCCTTATTTTTTCTTTATTATTTTGGAGCACCACTGCAAGCGATTTTGCTTGGTTTGGGGAAAGCATCAACCGTCATGTGGAACCATATTCTTACGAATATTTTTGAAGTGATTGCGATCTTTGTACTCGGTTCTAATATTGGCATCGAAGGGGTCGCTATAGGGTTTGGACTGGGACTCTTGCTGCTGACACTGCTGAATTTTTTGTCTGTGGCAGGAACGATCGGATTTTATTTTGACTTTCGGATTGTATTCAAGGTGGGCGCGGGAGGAATTGTCATGACGATTTGCGGGATGACGGCTCACGGTATTCTGGGGCGAATGGACCTGGGCCAGATCATTGAACTGTCTGGAGCACTATTCGTATCATTGATCACCTACGCTGCAACATTGCAGGTAACCCATGCTTGGGAACGGTCACCGAAACCGCCGACGATTACGCCTGTTTCTTGAAAGGGGATATTTCGGTATCGTGCTCCAAAAAGTACATCCAGTTATGATGTAACCCTCTGTGTAACAGTATGGAGGCGGATGAAGGTAACGGGGAGCAGCGAGGTGTTTAACTGTATTTTGTACAGCTATAATCATTCAC
>DOJM01000367.1:3288-6280 GCA_003529225.1 Paenibacillus sp. | reverse complement strand
CTGTATTTCTTACATCTATTCTCATGAGTTTAAGTCTACTAGGTGATTTCTCTTGATTTAATTGTAATGAATGCAGTTACTTCATAGCTTGCGTTAAAATCCTGCGCTAAAAATATACAGATTAGGGATATCAGAAGTTACAGTCATAATTTGCTCAAACAAACCGTTATGGATCCAAAATACCAGGTAATGATTTTCGATTATCGTGCCATGAAAAATACCCCAAATGACTCTCTTTTTAAGGAATAGTTTCACTGGAGTCTGTAACCTAACTCAAAATCTTAAAAACAAGCAAATAGNNGGTCCGAAAAGCTCTGAGCTTGATCAAGACTGGGTGATTTAGAAGGAAGTGTAACGGACAAAAGTATTCAACCCCTGTTCATAACATCAGAGCAACGATTCTCCAATAACGGATGATCGCTGCTCTTATGTTTTTTACGAACAGAAAAAGGAGGTGATCTTTATGGAAAGAAAACAAGAATTTTTGTTTGAACTGATGAATACATACCGGAGGGGGGCTCGATTCCCAAAAAGGACTACATAAGGGCGCGATACAAGCTTTTATGAGACACTTGAGAAGTGAAGCAGAACTACGCTAGTTATTACCGAGTATTATCCTTGACCGTATTTTTTTCTAAAATGACTCAGTGTGAGTAGCGGCCAGATATACCGATAACTGTGATAATTAGAATAGAAATTGCCGGGGAGACCAGCGCCTGTCGGATATGAGCTCTTCCAATCCACTTCGTTCATAGATGATATTAGTCTTTTTATTCCTCGATTTACCGCAGGTGTAGGTGCCGCTTGAACAGCGATGAGTGCGTCAAGCGCCCATGCGGTTTGGGAAGGCGTACTTTCCCCTAATGGCACATACGTCAAAAGTCGATCACTATGACAAGATTCCCCCCAACCCCCATCCGAGTTCTGTATGCTTAGGAGCCAATTCGTTCCTTTTTGCAATGTATCATGTTCTAGTGTCAGACCAACAGCCTGGAATCCTGTTAAGGCAGCCCAAGTCCCATAGATGTAACAAACGCCCCATCTTCCGTACCATGAGCCATCCTTCTCCTGATGCTGAATCAGCCATTTCACACCTCGCCCGATGAATTCGTTTCGTGAATCAAGTTCGGCAAAGTTCCCCAGATACTCCAAGGTGCGCCCTGTTAGATCTGCCTCCGAGGAATCAATAGCAGCAGATTTAGCCCCATCGATTGCGAGCCAAGTGAGCATTTCTTTATTGGTGTTTTTTTCAAAAGCTGGCCAGCCACCGTCTTTATTCTGCATCGATAGGACCCAGTTCAGTCCACGATTCCATGACTCTAGATAGGATGGCTGAGTTATTGATAAACTTCGAATGGCTCGTAAAGCAGCGGTCGTATCATCCACATCCGGATTAATCGTGTTAGATTCTGAGAAACCCCATCCCCCCGGAGTTGTATCCGGATTATGAATAAACCAATCAGCAGTTTTATGCTGCTGTTTGGTCAGCAGATACGAAGTCGCACGTTGAATCGCGAGATGATGATCGGGAATTTGTGCCTCCTGTAAAGCGTAGGCTATTAGAGCCGTGTCCCATATCGTAGATGGAGAGTTTTGTATTGTTGTTTTACTTTCAGAACGGCACTGCATCGCGGTAAGCCCATCTAAGGCATTCGTAATCAGAGGATGTTGCTGGTCATAGCCCAGAGCCAGAAGGGCATATACCATAAGAATTGTACTAGTTGCGTAACTGTATATAGTCCCGTCGGATTCAATCCGCTGGAGAATAAATTGTTCTGCTTTGGATCGGGCAACTTCGTGAATGTAGAGAGGGCTTCCAAGAAGTCTGTTTAGGCCAGATTGTATAATGTCCTGTAGCTCTTGATATCCACGGGAAGCGGGTTCAGCATCTTCAATGAGTGTGTCTATGAGATCTGATAGATCAGGAGCATTCGCTGTTGAGATCGAGAAACTTCGATCGGCCATAATAAGCATAGGCGTGAGATGCACTCTTGAGTAGCCAGAGAACTCAAAATAGTTAATAGGAAAATAAGACGGGAACAACAGAACTTCTAGGGGAATCGAAGAGATCGATAAAGGCCATTTGCTCTGACCAGTAGCTGCGAGAATGACTCTGGTTAGGATGCTAGTTACTTTTCCAATTCCGCCTTTGGATTGAATATAATGCTTTGCGCGCAATATCGGCTCATCTGTCACCTTACTGTACCCAGAATAGAGAAGGGCGTAGTAGGCTTCAACCGAGGTGGATAAGTTACCATCTTCTTCATCTCTATATAATTGCCAGAATCCAGCGGACTGCTGCTTAGCAAGAATACGATCATGTAGCTGCCTGATCAGGGCTTCATTCTGTACGTTCAAAATCCGAAAGAGAATGATGACATAGGCATCGATAACGATTCCATTTTCAAAACAAAAATGCCAAGATCCATCTTGCTGCTGTTGATCAATCAGGAGTGCCGTTAAACGCTCGATCTCATTATCTACTGTTCTCAGTATAGGATTCATTCCTTAGGTACCTCCGAAGTCCTTCATTTTTAGTATTATATGATGGATGAGAAGTTGAAATGAAAAAGGACTGTAAAGTTGCTTTATGCAACCTCACAGCCCTTGACACTATGTTAGCTAATCAATCGGTTAATTTTCAATCACGATACGGTTCAGCTTAAGATTTACCGGGTCAGCAATCGTGTCACCCACAGGGCATTTGCTTTCTAAAAATTGTACGAATGCTTCGACCTTCTCGGCAGGGGATGGGGTCTTTATGTAGAATGTATATCGAATATCGGAATAGCCGGGACGGACTTCAGAACGGTTAAAAAATCCATCGAGGTCCAGATCACCTTCAACGTCTACTCTGAAATCTTCAAGCTCTACCTCAAATTTGGAAGCATAAACTCGAGCCACAATAGATTGGCAGGCCCCTAAAGAAGCTAGCAAAGCTTCAACAGGATTCATTCCTGTATCCGTACCCCCAAGATTTTGTGGTTCATCG
>DOJM01000367.1:2954-3261 GCA_003529225.1 Paenibacillus sp. | reverse complement strand
CTTTGAAAGTCTGAACATTTGGCATTTGTCTACACTCCTTCTTCTGGTCAACCCAGTCATGATTAGATGTTTTAAATATTATGTAATTCATAGTATTTTTCTAGGAATTGTTTAGATTATAGTTCTATTCTTTATACCCTGTCAATACTTGATTAGTATTATTTGGATTCTTACATCTTCATAAGTTGGATTTTTTTAAAAAGTATCGGAGGAGATAAAGTGTCAAATGAAATTGTGCGCTATTTGAAGAATCCTATGGTTAAAATTCTAGGGGGAGCAATAGAATTAAGAGATGATCGAATAAAAA
>DOJM01000367.1:2456-2764 GCA_003529225.1 Paenibacillus sp. | reverse complement strand
GACTTCCAACAGAAGCAGAATGGCAATGTGCATGTAAAGCAGAAACTACTGGTTATCAATATGGCGAGCTAGATAAGATAGCTTGGTACAATGAAAATTCAGATGGTGAACTCCATGTAATAGGGACGAAAGAACCGAACGCATGGGGGCTTTATGATATGTTAGGGAATGTTTGGGAGTGGTGCTGGGATTTATATGATGAACAAGTGTACGGGTCCTATCGGATTTTTCAAGGAGGCAGCTGGGCTGAAGAGGCCAGGGGCTGTGGAGCAACCTGTCGTCGTCGCAGTCATCCCACATTTAGTGTG
>DOJM01000367.1:2098-2340 GCA_003529225.1 Paenibacillus sp. | reverse complement strand
TCCCTGTTTATGTTAGATTTGCTAATGACCCAGACACTGTTTTTATTTTTACAGACAGAGATGCATCAGATTGGAAGCAATTAGATCCTAAGGAACCGCAAATATTAAAGAAGGTTAACTATTAATTGAAATGACTAGTTTCTCATCAAGCTGACCGCACTTTGTGCGGTTTTTTCTTTGTCGATCTGTCCCATGAAAATGATAACCTTGACAGTCTCAATTCGATCGTATACATATGTATT
>DOJM01000367.1:0-1953 GCA_003529225.1 Paenibacillus sp. | reverse complement strand
CGGTGAATTGAAGGCAACGGAAGCGATCATTGAAGAGTTTATCCATATTTTTCAGATTCATGAAGTAACGCCGGAAGATAAGACTGTTTGCGAAATTAAAAAAGAGGAGAATGATCAAAAAAATGAAAACCATTGATCTTATTAAAACCCGTAGAAGTATTAAGCAATTTAAGGCGGATTCGATTCATGAGGATGATTTATTGAATTGGCTGGAAGCAGCTAGTTATGCTCCAAACCATCGTATGAACGAACCTTGGGAGCTCCTTTTTATCGGGCCTGATACTAGAGCTGAATTAAAGCATAAGACGAATTTTGGAAGTGCTCCTGTCGTTCTTGCTATCTTATCTAAACCTGGTGCAACAGCGTTTGAACGTGACGAGAATGTTATGGCTGCCGCTTGTTTTGCACAGAACTTCTTATTAGCTGCACATGAAGTGGGGGTTGGAGCATATTGGGCTTCTTTAGGTGCATTGCCTCATAATCGTGAAATTCTAGGTGTCCCGCATGATTACGATGTAATTGGACTATTTGGCATTGGATATCCGGAGGAAGTCCCAAATGCTAAGCCAAGAACACCGATGAAATCAAAAATCACATATTTATCTTAAAAGGTGATGGAATGTGGAAACTTAAGAGTTACTTAAGGCCATATTGGCTGTGGTCTGTGTTAGCACCACTTATGATGATGCTCGAAGTGTTTATGGATTTACTTCAGCCTACACTAATGGCAAGCATTGTGGATCATGGGATTATGACGAAGGATTTATCACATTTGGACTTTAGAATGAATTGGAATGGTGTTATAGAGGATGTGAGAACGAAGAATTAGCGAAAATAAGGTCCATCCCTCCTGGGAGGATGTTAGATTTACTTCCAGTGAATGCTTACACCAACGTTCTGGCTTTTACGAGTCTCCTTAGTATAAAAAAGCACTGCCTGAAGAATTTTCAGACGGTGCTTTTTTTCGATTTCCAATATGATAGCTATAAATTTCTTTCCAACAAGGTCTCAACCCGCTCAGCTAAAACTTGATGTGTCATAGGGACGAACAATATCCACATAGATATCTTCGAATCCTGGAAAACGAATAGCAGNNATTGCTGACCATCCAATACGTTGGAACGAGATGCTGCTCATGAACAATATCAATAACTTTTGTTCCTGATTGGCAAAAAGCCAAATTAGCCAGTCCAGCGCCATGGGGGCCCAAGATTACCTTTGTCGAAGGGAATAACTGGATTTGCTGTGCAACCGTCCAATCCTTTAGATAGATGGGTTGAAAGCTATATTCTTTAAGGCACCGTATAACTTCCTCTTCATTGACCAAGCGTCTNNAGTGTTGATTCCCTATGAGGTAGTAATAGTTTACGAAGCGTATCCGTGGTCCACGGGGGATAGTGGGATTCATCATCAAAGAAGGGACAAGGAGCTGATCAGCTTCAAAATAAGCTTCAGGATTTGTCCGTATTACTGAAGACTCTGATATGCCAAGCATCGCCCAGGTTTGTTTCACAAATGATCCATATGGATTTGGATTCATGAGTTTGAAGGAGTCAATTTTATAAATAGCTTGACTTGGAGTGAACTCCAAGTGAAATAATAACAGATATCAGCAAGTGAACCTTACCATCTATTGAAAGAGAGGAATGATTGTAAATGGACTATGTGAAACTTGGCAATACAGGCCTAGATGTATCCAGGCTGTGCCTAGGCTGTATGAGCTTTGGGGTAGCAGAACGTTGGATCCATCAGTGGGTGCTTGATGAGGAGCAGAGTCGGCTGATCATAAAAAAAGCTCTAGAGCTCGGAATTAATTTTTTTGATACAGCTAATGTGTATTCTGACGGAACGAGTGAGGAGATTCTTGGACGAGCACTTAAGGATTATGCCAATCGAGATGAAATGGTCCTCGCGACTAAAGTTTATAATCGTATGCATGAGGGACCCAATGGT
>DOJM01000204.1 GCA_003529225.1 Paenibacillus sp. | reverse complement strand
GAGTTGTTCATATTCATCCCTCGTCCACTGTTCACAAAAGATTCTTTCGGCTTGAAGGTCTCCATTCTCGAAAAACGACAACTCGAATATCTCCTCATTCATATATCCGGCGGTCATCACTGGCTCCTCGATAAGCGAGGACAATGTTTTGCCGATCTCCTTCACCGTACCCCATACAAAATAATCGTGGAGCACGCTGATCCAGTTCTCGTTGCTTTTGCTTACGTACATGACAACTTTGATCTCTTGAGCCTCTTTATTTGACTTGCCTAATACTTCGCCATGCCTTTCGCTTAGCTCTCTTAATGCTTCGAGAGTCTTCTCAAGGTTGTTCGACTTGATATGCAAATTTGCGAATGATCTTCCCACGAGATGGTCTCCTCTTATGGCTTATTTACTTATCCTAATTCTTGTTTCTATGCTATAAATTGGTTCTATGAATATCTCTTATTTCCATTATAGTGATCGCTTGTTTTGAGTCTACCTACTTTTCACCTGAATTTTGGAAATGACCTTTGCAAGAGTATAGATATAGCCTTGTCCGTTCACTACAATCGCCAAGCTCCTTCCCTGCGCGCTTCGCTCCCTCATTAAAAAAAGAAGGTGTCCCTCCGTCATTTTATGACTTTTGGGACACCCTCTGTCGAACTATTTTACACCGTCACATGGTACGATTCTCCGCGTTATCTGTAACGACATGTTATCAAAATATAGTTTTATTTGTGTTAGTGTTGGTGTTGTATCACTTATCTTGATTGCAAGCGTCTGCGGCCAATGTCTCTAACATTATTAACCTACGATAACGCCAACATCGCATTCATATCTTCCTCGGCAGTGGTAATCAGCTTTAATCCAAAAAGCTCAACTAATACATCCAACACCCCATCCGAGATGAACTCAGGCGGTTTCGGTCCGATACGAATATCCTGAATGCCAAGACTGAACAAGCCTAGAAGAATGGCTACCGCTTTTTGCTCAAACCAAGACAGCACGATGCTGACAGGTAGCTCGTTCACCGTACAATCAAATGCCTCAGCCAGAGCTAAAGCAATCTTGACCGTAGAACCAGAATTATTACATTGCCCAAGGTCAATATAACGCGGAATGCCTGTGTCTCCAACAGTTCCATAATCTACGTCATTAAAGCGGAATTTTCCGCAAGAAGTGGTTAAAATGACGGTATCGTTCGGTAAGGAAGTCGCCAACTCGCGGTAGTAATTCCCACCTTTACCTGGAGCGTCACAACCTGCAATGACGAAAAACCGGCGAATATGCCCGTCTTTGACAGCCTGAATGATCTCTGGTGCCAGCCCGATTACTGTTTCATGATGATATCCTGTCGTAAGTACCAGATCTGACTCTACATCAGCCGCAGGTAAAGACAACGCACGATTAATCAGTGGGGAAAAATCGTCATTCGTGATTTTCGCTACACCTTCCAGCCCTGCTACTTCATATGAGAAAAAGCGGTCTGCATACGTACCCTTAATCGGCATCACACAGTTTGTAGTTGCAAGAANNGTACCAAGCTTTGCCGATGTTGCCTTTCAGATGCTTATACTTCTTGAGCGCAGGATAGCCATGGGCAGGTAGCATTTCCGAGTGGGTATAGATGTTGATACCCTTTCCTTCCGTCTGCTGTAGCAATTCCTCGAGTGCATACAAGTTATGCCCTGTCACCACAATACATTGACCTTCTATTTTATTCTGGCTGACTGTGATGGGTTGTGGAATCCCGAAGCGATCCGTATGCGCACGATCCAGCAGATCCATGACGCGAACCGCCGCATCTCCAACCTTCATCGCCATCTCCAAATGCTCCTGCGTATTAAAGTTGGAATTGGTCAAGGTCATGTACAAAGCTTCGTGGGTAATACGATCCACCTCAGGATCGCTATATCCNNAGCTGCAATTCCTTTTAAGGCAAAAATCATCGTGTCCTGTAAACTCGCAATGGTTTCATTTTTGCCACATACTCCAACAACGGTGCAACCGCCAGTCGGTGTCTGTTCACACTGGTAACAAAACATATCGTTATCCTCCATATTTAGATAATCATTCGTTACTTCCAACGTAACAGAACACCAAAGCTTGAGTTGTGATTACACACACATTTTTTTAGATCAAGGAGATTTTAATGTCCGTCTATTTATGCTGACCATCAATATAATAACGCCTATAGCCCGAAGCGTAACTATCCAGTGAGACTTACAAACCTAAGTGCATCCCTTAGAATAGGCATTGTATAAACCNNCATTTTTATGGCGATTAAGCACAGAAATTTAAAATATACTCGAATGAGATCAAAAAGGAGGCCTTTCCGTTTACATGTAGAGTTAAATATTATATCTGCTTCAGCTTGCCTTCTTCGCAATTCGGAAAGTAGCTATAAAGCTTAAAATTATGAAAAGAAGCTGGATCGATAAGGCCAGGAGGATTCCTGTCATTACACCCCATCCAAAGGTTTCACTAATGGTAATTAGGGCACCGCCTAATCCGATGCTAAGTGCAGGACTAAACGCATCAATAAATTGAATATTCGCTGAAATTGAGCCTGCATCGCCATCTTCGGCATGCTGTAGCGCAATGGCTCCAGTGGTTGGATGTGCCAGCCCTATTCCAAAACCGGTAAGTACTTGTGAGAACACTGCGAATACGATTCCATTACCTGAAATTCCTATCACGGTTATGACCAGCGCAACTCCGACAATCATAAATGCAACGCCAATCATCACCCGTTGTTTACGGCCCCTCCCATGGTCTTGTTCATCAAGCTTGGATTGCAACCACGCTGCTACTGACCAACTTATAGCCCCGGCAGCAACGATTAAGCCAGCAACATCTGCCGATAACCCTTTAACATTTGTTAGTGCTAGAACAACATAGCTTTCAACAGCATAGTAGCATGCAACAAACAGTGCTCTAGTAACAATGGTTGCCGGCAAACCTTTTCTAACTTCTAAAGCACCTTCTGGCAGCAGTTTCCGTAAAGGCTGAATCATAATCAAGCCCCCTGCAATTGAAATCCCAATCCCCTTCCAATAAGGTAAAAATCCTAATCCTGCTAATAGCAGCCCCGTTCCTAATGTTAATATAATTGCGTATATTTCTTTATACGTCCTCCTTTTAGTCGATGAAGCATTAGTATTTTCATTTTGTAACTTACGAAATAATGGGAGCGTTAAGCATACTGATAGAACAATGAACGGCAGAACGAGCCAGAACACGAACCTCCAAGAAAGATTTTCGGCTAAAAGCCCTGCGATATAAGGACCAATTAATGCTGGAAGAATATAAGCACTAGAGAAAGCTGCAAGTATTTTTGTTCTTAGACTATCAGGGTAACTTAAAGTAATGCTGGAGTATACACAAGTTAAAAGCGCACCTGCTCCGAAACCTTGAAACGCTCTTCCGCCGATCAACATGTAAATATTGAAGGAAGTTGCTGCAATAATGATACCCGTAACAAAGATTAGAATAGAAACTATAAATGATTTATATACACCATTCTTATCAATCTGCTGTCCAATGACCATTGTGCCAATGATTTGGGATAAAAGAAATGCACTAAAAATCCAACCATAATAATGGATCGCATTCATACTATGCGCCACTTTTGGTGCAATCGTCGTAACCCCCAATCCCTCGAATGCCACTGTTGTAACTGCCAGAATAATACCGATTGTCAACGCTCTGTACGGGGCATCGAAAATCCCGATTTTATTATTGTTTGTTCTCATCTTTGTGTCCTCCTTATAATTGTCGAAGCATTAGTTGCTATAGCAAGTATTAAATAAAAATAAAACAGCTCAAAACAAATGGTCTTAACGATAGTCGTCATAGCAACTAATTAAGTTGAGTCAACCTGTTCTTTTTGCAAACAAAATCTGCTATAAATCCTTTACATTATTATGAATTACAGAAAGTAGCCTTCTAAAGGTTTCAACCTCTTCCTCAGTTAACCCTTCAATGGTCTTTCTATACGCTTCAATAGAGGGAGCAAGAATCTCATCTTTTATTTCACGACCTTTAGAAGTTAGATATACACGTAAAGATCTTCTGTCCGTCTCATGGGTTACGCGATGAACAAAGCCTTTCTTTTCAAGCTTGAAGAGCATACGCGCAATGTTCGTTTGATCTTTATACAATCTTTCAGCAATATCCTTTTGAGTAATCCCTTCACTCTCCCATAGAATAACGAGGATCTCCCACTGGTCCACCGTAATATCAAAGGGATTAACCACTTTTTGATAATAGTTATTAAGCTTTAAATCTGCCCGGTGTACAATTACGCCTATGTATTTTTCTAATTCCAATGGTATAGCCTCCAAATAGTAGACATGATTATAGTTGCTATGACCAGTATAATCTTAACGGTTTATAAATACAACTCTATAATGCAAGCTACTAAATAAATTCTACATAATTGCCTGCCATCGAAATATTTGTCGTTAAGTTTCAACAAACCCTTCACGAGATCCTCGAATACATACGTCAGAACTCATCATCTTTAATTTCTTGATAAAACCCATGTCTGTGGACATGGGCTTTTAAAATTAACTTTATAACATTTGTTGTTTATATTGCTGATTAACACTAACCAATAAATTCTTGAACCCACTCGCTGTTGTAGTAACCTATTCCAATTTCAGTAAAGGAACTATTCAGGATATTGGCACGGTGACCAGGACTATTCATCCATTGATTCATTACTTCTTCCGGACTCGACTGGCCTTTGGCGATATTCTCCCCTGCTGTATTATAAGAGATACCAAATGCCTTCATCATATCGAACGGAGATCCGTAAGTTGGTGACTGATGGTCAAAATAATTGTTGTCGGACATATCCTGCGCTTTGGCCAAAGCCATTCTCGATAGCTCGCTATTCAGACTAAGGGGTTTCAAGCCTGCGTTTGTTCTTTCTTTGTTCACCAATTCCAGCACTTTCTGCACAGATGCCGATGAATTGGTGGATGTTTGCGGATTAGCAGAATATTGTGGGT
Source organism: Paenibacillus sp. (assembly GCA_003529225.1). Taxonomy (GTDB): domain Bacteria; phylum Bacillota; class Bacilli; order Paenibacillales; family Paenibacillaceae; genus Paenibacillus_AQ; species Paenibacillus_AQ pseudetheri. Next base: position 1,129 of record DOJM01000204.1, on the reverse strand, counting down.
TAGCTGATTGTTGCGGATTAGCAGAATACTGTGGCTTAGCGGAAGTTTGCGGATAAGTAGTTTGATCCGCTGTTGTACCAGCTGTAGGTGGAGTAGTGCGGATAAACCCATCCAGCCATTTCGATACATCGCCGGGTACTTGTTTAGCCTTAATCGTTGATTTCCCTGCATTTTCTGTTGAAATAGAAGACGCTTGCGTTAAGGTTGACGTTGTTGCTGTTTTGCCAGCATGATGCCCAACCTTCGTTTGTTGAGTAGTCATTTGGTTGTTGGCCGATTGATTACCCGAACAAGCTGTAACGAGCAATAGCGCTACTATTACGATAAATGGTTTAATAACGACCCCTCCTGATTTGGCAAAGTAGTGACTTAATCAAATAAAGTTTTTGTAAAGCACGATTGAATTATTCATCTTTAATTCAAAAAAGAAAAAGCAAAAAAATCCACCAGCAACATTGGTTGCTGTGGATTTTTGTAAACTTATTATGTATTGAAATCCGTATTCTTGTTCACATAGAGCTCACTAGGCTGAACTTGATATCGACCGGTTTGCAGCAGCTCTGGTAAACGCCCCATCCGCTCCGTCAAACAAGAAAGACTTTGCTCATGAAAATTAGAAAGCCCCGTATGAATCCGATCTTGAAAAGGCTTAAGCCATCTTGATTCCAAATGATCAGGACCGAAATAAACCCCAAGCAGAGAGCCAGCCGTTGCTCCGAAGCTATCCGTATCGTTGCCCTGCATCACCTGCTTGCATATTCCATCGCCAACATTGTCTGCAAATCGCAGGGTATTAATTAAGGTTCCTATTTCCTGATAGACCTCACAGTGGCAATAATTCGCATACTTATGGTTAATGCTCTGATACGCTTCCAGCCAGTCATCTGCATTCGCTACCATCTCAAGGCAATCATTAGTAATCTCATAAAATCGACTTCTTTTAGGGACGAATTGCAGAGCCGTATTGATTATTTCAATTGGATCGCGCAGCACGTGAGCAACAGCAATCGCAGCAGCAATGAACATCGTGGCGTAAATTCCGGTCCGGCGATGAGTAAAACTTGCATCCCGCCAAGCTAGCTCAGCAGCCAGAGCAGGTTGACCAGGACAGGCATAGCCGTAAGCATCT
>DOJM01000435.1 GCA_003529225.1 Paenibacillus sp. | reverse complement strand
AAAGCTGAACAAACCGAAAAAATGACAATACCTGGCTTGATCGACAGCATGTTCGAAGTAACACCTAAACATCTGGAAGAGCAAAAAGCCGATTTTGAATAAGGGGGATATCAGGCAATGGCACAAATGAATATGAAAGAAGCGATCCGCGACGCGATGCGCGTTGAACTGAATCGTGACCCTAACGTTCTTATCTTCGGAGAGGATGTTGGTAATGTAGGTGGCGTTTTCCGTGTAACGGAAGGGCTGCAAAAGGAATTTGGCGAAGATCGTATTTTTGATACTCCACTAGCTGAGTCCGCTATCGGTGGTCTGGCATTTGGTCTTGGTGTACAAGGCTTCCGCCCAATTGCAGAAATTCAATTCGTTGGTTTTATCTTTGAAGCATTGGATCAGATCGTTGTTCAAGCGGCACGTCTGCGCTGGCGTTCTGGCGGTAAATATAATGCTCCAGTCGTATTCCGTACTCCTTTTGGTGGCGGAGTTAAGGCAGCTGAGCTTCATACAGATTCACTCGAAGGTTTGATTGCACAAAGCCCGGGTATTAAAGTAGTAATTCCTTCAAACCCATATGATGCTAAGGGACTTCTTATCGCGTCTATCCGCGACAATGACCCTGTATTCTTCATGGAGCATTTGAACCTTTACCATGCATTCCGTGCTGAAGTGCCAGAAGGTGAATACACTGTTGAACTTGGAAAAGCTAACGTAGTACGTGAAGGTGCTGATGTATCTATCATTACTTACGGGCTGATGGTACATACAGCTACCAAAGCAGCCGAGCAACTCGAAAAAGAAGGCATTAACGTTGAAATTATTGACCTTCGTACTGTAAGTCCAATCGACATCGACACTATTGTAGCGTCTGTGAAGAAGACTAACCGTGCTATCGTAGTTCAAGAAGCTCAAAAGAGCTCCGGTGTTGCTGCTGAGGTTATTGCACAAATTAACGAAAAAGCATTGCTGCACTTGGAAGCACCTGTTNNGATACATGGCTTCCAAACCCTGCACGTATTATTGCAGGCGTGAAGAAAGTTTTGGATTTCTAAAATACCTTTCTATGAGAAACGGTTGTCATCCTTTATGGATGACAACGTCGTTTCTTCTTCTGAATTCTAACCATAAGATCAGTCCCAATTTCACAAGGAGGTTTTCAAAGTGGCAAAGTTTGAATACCGATTCCCTGAACTAGGTGAAGGTTTGCATGAAGGTGAAATCATCAAAATGCATATCAAAGCCGGTGACAAGGTAACGGATGATGATATCGTAATGGAAGTTCAAAATGATAAGGCGGTAGTTGAGGTGCCTTGTCCAGTGAACGGTACCGTGTTGGAAGTTTTGACTAAAGATGGCCAAGTTTGCCGTGTTGGCGAAGTTGTCNNNNCATGCTGCTGAAGAAGCTCCAGCTGCACCTGCACCTGCTGCACCAGCTCCTGCGAATGCTAAATCAGCGAACTTTGAATATCGGTTCCCAGAACTGGGTGAAGGTCTGCATGAAGGTGAAATCATCAAAATGCATATCAAAGCCGGTGACAAAGTAACCGATGATGATATCATCATGGAAGTTCAAAATGACAAGGCAGTAGTTGAAGTTCCTTGTCCAGTGAACGGTACTGTGTTGGAAGTTCTGACTAAAGATGGTCAAGTATGCCGTGTTGGCGATGTTGTAGCTATCATAGCTGCAGAAGGTGATGTTCCTGAACAAGCAGGTCATGCTTCCGCAGAAGCAGATGCAGCAAAAGGAAGTGCGAATACCACTTCTTCCCCAGCAGCAACTAGCCCTTCTGATGCTAAACAAGGCGGTTCTGTTAGTGCAGCTCCAGCGCCTGACCGTGATGTATTGGCTACACCAAGCGTTCGCAAATTTGCTCGTGAGCAAAAAGTGGATATCTCTAAAGTGAACGGAACTGGAAAAGGCGGCAAAATCACTCGTGAAGATGTTGAAGCGTTCTTGAAAGGTGGTTCAACACCTGCGGCACCNNAAGAACGTGTACCATACAAGGGCATTCGTAAAGCGATCGCCAATGCAATGGTTAAATCGGCTTACACTGCACCACACGTTACAATTATGGACGAAGTAGATGTTACTGAACTGGTAGCATTCCGTACACGTATGAAACCAATCGCTGAGAAAAAAGGCGTTAAGGTTACTTACCTTCCGTTCATCGTTAAAGCATTGGTTGCGGCTTCCCGTCAATTCCCAGCGCTTAACGCTATGATTGATGAAGAAGCAGGCGAAATTGTTTACAAGAAATACTACAATATCGGTATCGCTACTGATACACCAAACGGCTTGATCGTTCCAGTTATCAAAGATGCTGACCGTAAGAGCATCTGGATGATCGCTAGCAGCATCACTGACCTTGCAGTTCGTGGCCGTGACGGTAAATTGTCTGCTAACGAAATGAAGGGCAGCACGATCTCCATCAGTAACATTGGTTCTGCTGGCGGTATGTTCTTTACTCCAATCATTAACTTCCCTGAAGTGGCTATCCTCGGAACTGGCCGTATCAGTGAAAAAGCAGTTGTGAAGAATGGTGAAATCGTAGTTGCTCCTGTAATGGCGTTGTCACTCAGCTTTGACCACCGTATTATCGATGGTGCGACTGCTCAAAACTTTATGAACTACATTAAATCGCTGCTCAATAATCCTGAGCTGCTGGTTATGGAGGTATAATTATGGTAGTAGGAGACGCTTCTCTAGATATTGACACATTGGTCATTGGTGCAGGTCCTGGTGGGTATGGGGCGGCAATTCGTGCCGCCCAGCTCGGCCAAAAAGTCCTCATCGTGGATAAATCGGAACTCGGCGGTGTATGTTTGAACCGTGGATGTATTCCTTCTAAAGCACTGATTGCTGCTGCACATCAGTTCGAATCTGCTAAGCATGGTGAAGTTTTCGGTGTTACTGCTGAGAACGTTAAAGTGGATTTTGCTAAAACGCAAGAGTTCAAAAACGGCGTAGTTAAGAAAATGACTAGCGGCGTGACTAGCTTGATGAAAGGCAACAAAATTGAAGTATTTAACGGCGAATGCATGTTTATCAGCGACACAGAAGCACGTGTGTTCAATGATCATGAATCCCCACGTTATCGCTTCAAGCACTGTATCATTGCTACAGGTTCCCGTCCGATTGAACTGAAGCCTTTCCCATTCGGTGGACGCATTCTGTCTTCGACTGAAGCTCTTGAGCTTCCAGAAATTCCGAAGAGCATGATCGTAATCGGTGGTGGGTACATCGGTGCTGAGCTTGGCCAAATGTACTCCAAATTCGGTACTAAAGTAACAATCATCGAAGGTTTGGATACTGTACTTCCAGGCTTCGATAAAGATATGACTCGTCTTGTTGCGAAAAACATGGCCAAAACTGGCATCGAAATCGTAACTAACGCTAAAGCCGAAAGTGCTGTACAGAACGACAAGGAAGTTACCGTGAAATATTCTGTTGGTGGCGAATCCAAAGAAGTTACTGCGGATTACTTGCTTGTTACTGTAGGCCGTCGTCCTAACACTGATGGTGAACTTGGACTAGACCTGATCGGTCTTGAGCTCGACGAGCGTGGATTGATCAAAGTCGATCACCAAGGTCGCACAAGCATTCCTAACATCTTCGCTATCGGCGACGTTGTTCCAGGTCTGGCGTTGGCTCACAAAGCTTCTTACGAAGGTAAGATTGCCGCAGAAGCGATTGCAGGACTTACATCTGTTGTTGACTACAAAGTCATCCCAGCAGTTGTGTTTACAGATCCTGAGTGCTCAAGCGTTGGTTTGACTGAGAAAGAAGCGAAAGACAAAGGCTACAAAGTGAAAGCTGGCAAGTTCCCATTTGCAGGGAATGGCCGCGCAGTATCTTTGAACAGCCCAGAAGGCTTTATCAAAATTGTTGCTAACTCCGAAAACAATCTTGTGCTTGGTGCACAAATCGTTGGGATCGAAGCTTCTAACTTGATCGCTGAACTTGGTTTGGCTATTGAAATGGGCGCAACACTTGAAGATATCGCTTTGACTATTCATGCGCATCCAACCCTTGGCGAAATCGTCATGGAAGCTGCTGAACTGGTTGAAGGTCATCCTATTCACGTTATGAAATAATAATTTCTCTACCCAATTGCTCTAGCAGGCACTGAAAGGCGGAACGCATTTGCGTTTCGCCTTTTTGAGTTTTCCACTTTTTTGAAAAAAGATATAATGGGAGGAGATGAAACAGATGGAGCGAATACACTATAAAATCATTCATCCGTATTTTAAAAACTTATATAGGGAGGACAATTGATGAAACCCAATAAGTTAAAGCCTGGTGATGAGTTGCGAATTATCTCACCTGCCAGAAGTCTGTCGTTAATCGCTGCTGAACAAAGGAAAATTGCCAAAGAACAGCTACAAAAGTTAGGTTTTCGGATATCATTTTCCGTAAATTCCTTTGAGAAGGATGATTTTGTTTCCTCATCGATCGAATCTAGAGTGGAGGATTTGCTCGAAGCTTTTTTAGATCCGAATGTTAAAGGAATCCTTACGACCATTGGAGGCTTTAATAGCAATCAACTGCTACGTTTTATCGACTATTCCATCATTGCTGGGCATCCTAAACGATTATGCGGGTACTCGGATATTACTGCTTTAAGTAATGCAATCTATGCTAAAACAGGATTAGTTACATATTCCGGACCACATTTTTCTAGCTTCGCAATGCTTCACGACAATGAATATACCACCGAATATTTCCGTAAGCTGATGATGGACAACAAAGAAATAGTGGTGAAGCCTTCGAGGCATTGGAGTGATGANNAGTGGTATCGGGATCAGGAGAACCGTGTATTTATCAGAAATGAGGGCCCGTTCATTATCAATGATGGAGAAGCGAAAGGGACAATTATCGGTGGGAACCTTTGTACTTTAAATCTTTTGCAGGGTACGGAGTATATGCCAAGCTTAAAAAATTCGATATTATTTATAGAGGATGATTATGAGTCATCGCCTGCAACCTTTGACAGGGATTTACAATCGCTGATTCATCAACCGGATTTTCAGCATGTCAAAGGATTGGTAATTGGCAGGTTCCAACAAGGATCACGCATGACTAAAGAACTGTTGATCAAAATCATAACTTCGAAAGAAGAGCTATCAGACATTCCTGTCATTGCGGACGTTGACTTTGGACAT
>DOJM01000107.1:2990-4101 GCA_003529225.1 Paenibacillus sp. | reverse complement strand
CATGGTGGCGGCATTTCCGGTCAAGCTGGAGCAATTCGTCACGGTATCTCCCGTGCATTGCTTAAAGTTGACCCTGAATATCGCGGTGCACTGAAGAAAGCCGGCTTCCTGACTCGTGACCCACGTATGAAGGAACGTAAGAAATACGGCTTGAAGGCTGCACGTCGTGCGCCTCAGTTCTCGAAACGTTAATATGTATCAAGAATTCAACCCTTGGCCTTTATGGTCGAGGGTTTTATTTTTTTTAGCAGCCCCTTTCTAACAAGAATTGGGCTTTTTTTGCATTCATTTACTAATTCTGAGGGATGAAACTCATTGACTTCCGCAGTAAAAGTTATATACTATTTCATATAGAAATAGTTGGTTTTATTACTTCTTTTACCTCATTTATTCATACGATTAATATTTTGGATGGAGGAATACCTTAATGAACCTGCTCGAGAAAGAAGATTTGATCAGAATAAAGGCCGAAGAATTAGAGAGTGCTTCACCCGAGGATATTATCCGCTGGGCTGTAGAAACATTTCCTAACATTACTTTTGCCTGCAGCTTTGGTGCCGAAGATGTAGTGCTTGTTGATATGCTTCACAAAGTTAGTCCATCTACTGATGTCTTTTATCTCGATACAGATTATCATTTTAAGGAAACCTATGAAACCAGAGATTTGATGGCAGACAAATACGGATTAGAGTTTGTACGTGTGTCTCCGCAACTCACAACGCAGGAGCAAGCACTTCAATACGGTGATTCGTTATGGACAGTTGACCCTAACCAATGCTGTGGAATTCGAAAAGTTGAACCACTTACTCGCATATTATCTCAATATGAGGCTTGGATTACTGGAATTCGCCGTGACCAAGCACCTACCCGTGCTAATTCCAAAAAGGTTGAGTATGATTATAAATTTGGGTTAGTTAAGTTTAATCCGATTGCGGATTGGACGACTGAGGATGTATGGAACTATATTCGTGAAAATGACGTAATCTATAACCCTCTACATGACCGTAACTATCCAAGCATCGGCTGTGAGCAATGTACACGTCAGGTTATGCCAGGTGAAGATCCGCGTGCTGGACGTTGGTCTGGATCAGAGAAGACAGAGTGCGGATTG
>DOJM01000107.1:2698-2957 GCA_003529225.1 Paenibacillus sp. | reverse complement strand
GAAGGAGAGACAAAGATGACTTCAATATGTCCGCATGGCGGAACTTTGGTTAACCGTGTTGTAGAGGGTACTGAAAGAGAAGAATTGCTAAATTTCGCACGTGACATCAAGGCAATTGCCTTGAATACCTGGACTTTATCCGATTTGGATCTTATAGCTGTAGGTGCATTTTCACCACTGACTGGGTTTTTAAATGAGCAAGACTATCATTCAGTAGTAAAGAGCATGCGTTTAGCAGATGGCACAGTGTGGAGCATTC
>DOJM01000107.1:0-2484 GCA_003529225.1 Paenibacillus sp. | reverse complement strand
CTTACAGTCTTGAACCGCCCACAGCCAGAGAAGTTCGGTGAATTTTATTTTGATCCTGCGGATACGCGAAAGATATTTGCTGAAAAGGGCTGGAGAACGGTTGTAGGCTTCCAAACACGCAATCCGGTCCACCGAGCTCACGAGTACATTCAAAAGTGCGCTATGGAGGTTGTAGACGCTCTATTCCTAAATCCACTTGTTGGTGAGACGAAGTCAGATGATGTACCGGCAAATGTGCGGATGAAGAGCTATCTGGCGCTTTTGGAGAACTATTATCCTGAGGATCGTACCTTCCTTGGTGTTTTTCCGGCGGCAATGCGTTATGCAGGCCCTAGAGAAGCGATTTTCCATGCCATGGTTCGCAAAAATTACGGCTGTACCCATTTCATCGTCGGTCGTGACCATGCTGGCGTAGGTGATTATTATGGCACTTATGAGGCACAGGAAATTTTCTCTAATTTTAGTTCTGAAGAACTTGATATTACTCCATTATTTTTTGAACATAGCTTCTTCTGTAAAAAATGCGGGAATATGGCATCCAGTAAAACTTGCCCTCATCCTAGTGACGATCACATGACATTGTCGGGTACGAAGGTACGTGCTTTGCTCCGTGATGGGCAATGTCCTCCGCCAGAATTTACGCGGCCTGAGGTAGCGAAAATTCTGATTGAAGGTATGACGCAAGAAGTTACAGCTTAATCATTACCAGCTAGTACTATTTGACCTTCTTGTCCCATATAGATGAGTATTATCTATCGGGACGAGGGGGTCTTTGTTATGTCTGGCCGAAAGCAGAGTAAAGTCTCGGTCTGGATTTCATGGAGCAGTATCAAAAAAGGTATGATTGGCGTGATACTGCTAGCTATAATGATCGGAATTATAGCGTATGACATGCCTACCGCTAAAACACTAAATTATTGGAGTCTGCCCTTGTCAGGAAAAGTTATTGCTATAGATGCGGGACACGGTGGAGCTGATGGAGGAGCGGTTAGCCGGGAAGGGCTAATTGAGAAAGATATTAATCTCGCCGTATCGCTTTATTTGCGTGATTATCTGCAGCAGGCAGGGGCTATTGTAGTAATGACTCGTGAGGGTGATTATGATTTGGCTCAGGAAGGCACTAAGGGCTATTCTAAGCGCAAAACGGAAGATCTTAAACAAAGAGTAAGAAGCATCGAAGAGAAAGGCGCAGACCTTTTTATAAGTGTTCACATGAACAGTGTCCCGTCCAATCGTTGGAGTGGAGCACAAACCTTTTACTACCCCAATAACAAGGATAATAAAGCTATAGCGGAGTTTGTGCAGAGTGAGCTGAAGACTACGCTGGAGAATACCGATCGTGTGGCAAAGACAGTGAATACTGTATATTTGTTAAAAGCATTAAAAATACCGGCAGTGCTTGTAGAAGTCGGCTTCTTATCACACCCCCAGGAATCAGCTCTACTCGGAAATGATGTCTATCAGCGGAAGGTAGCGACTAGCATTTATCGTGGCATTCTTCGATACGCCTCCGAGTAGTCAGGACTACTCATGGGGAGACTGGTAATGCTATAATAGACAAAAACTCCGGAGAATTCTCAAACCGGAAAGGAAACAGAGGTGCTTTCCATGCTGACTAAGGAACAAATTCAGGAAATACTGCAGCCATTAACAGACTCTGAAACTGGAAAAAGCCTTGTGGAACTACAGCTGATTCGTGACATTATGATTAAAGAAGATCGTATTTCTTTATCTATCGTATGTCTGAATCCTGAAGAGCAAAGTCGNNGATCTAGAACAACGGGTTCGTGAATTGCTTGAAGCGGGTGGAGTTTCTAATGTACATATCCGGCTTCGTGATGCAACCGATTATGAACGTGCAATACTTCGCGGTGAGAGCACTGAGGAAGTTGATGAGCCTGGGAAACTTAAGGGACATGCTGCAGGCCTTGATGGCCATGAATTAATTAGCGAGAGCTCTGGTGTGAACTTTATCGCCGTGGCCAGCGGCAAAGGTGGAGTTGGTAAATCAACTGTAACGGTGAATTTGGCCGTAGCCCTTGCAAGAAAAGGTAAGAAGGTTGGTCTTGTGGATGCGGACATTTATGGTTTCAGCATTCCTGATATGATGGGGATTGAAGAGGGGCCAGTAGTTGAAGAAGGAACGATTATTCCTGTGGAACGTTTCGGAGTGAAGGTCATGTCTATGGGCTTTTTTATCCGTGAGAATAGTCCAGTTATTTGGCGGGGACCTATGCTAGGTAAAATGCTTCGCCAGTTCTTCAATGATGTTGGTTGGGGTGAACTTGATTATATGCTACTTGATCTTCCCCCAGGTACTGGTGATGTAGCACTTGACGTGCATCAGATGCTGCCTCACAGCAAAGAGATTATAGTTACAACACCTCATGCTACCGCAGCGTTTGTGGCGGCTAGAGCGGGTTCTATGGCTCTACAGACAGATCATGAGATTATTGGAGTCATTGAGAATATGGCTTATTATGA
>DOJM01000101.1:750-5910 GCA_003529225.1 Paenibacillus sp. | reverse complement strand
CCATACTTCACTTCAAGGCTGGGAACCGGCGACCACGCCCGCACTCTGGAAGCTGAATTAAGACTTCTGATTTGCACGAAAGGATCACCGTTTCTATTTACTTCCGCAGTCATATTATCCCTTTTGGAGGAATGTTAAATGAATATAAGTACACGTAATAGGCGAAGTAAATCCGCACGCTACATTGCGGCCTTAATGAGTGCCATCATTCTGCTTCCGTTTTACACAAATGCAGGTGGATCGTCGCAAGTAGCCTTAGCAGCAGGGACAACGCCAGCTGCTCCCGCTCCCGCTACAGATCATCCGCGTAAAATTGTTGCTTACTTCCCGGAGTGGGGAGATCAGGAGAATAAAGGATTTTATACTGTCGATAAAATACCGTGGGGCAAAATTACTCACATTAACTATGCGTTCGCCAAGGTAAACCCTCAAACGAACAAGATTGATCTGATGGACCGTACAGCAGCTATCGAAAAAGACTACCCTGACCAATTAACTAATTTGCCGTATAAAGGACATTTTAATCAACTCGTAAAGTATAAGCAGTTATACCCCGATGTCCGCACCCTGATTTCGGTTGGTGGCTGGTCGGGTTCTGGTGGTTTTTATAACATGGCTAATTCAGAAGCTGGCCGTGAGACCTTTGCCAACAGTGTCGTAGAATTTCTACGCACCTACCAATTCAACGGTGTGGACATTGATTGGGAGTACCCATCCGGTACTGGCCAATCCGGTAACCCGAATGACTTCGGTGTGGCTGAGCCGCTGCGCACGGTGAATTACAACAACTATGTTCTCCTCATGAAAAAGCTTCGTGAAAAGCTGGATCATGCAGGCGCACAGGACAATCAGAAATATGACCTAACCATCGCCGCAACTGCCTCCTCCTGGATTCTGGGCGGAATGAAGCTAGGGGAAGCTAACCAGTATTTGGACTGGGCGAACCTTATGACCTATGATTTCCACGGCGCATGGAATGGATACGTAGGGCCGCATTCCGCCCTGTACCCGGATTCTCGTGANNATACCGACTGGGCCGTCCGATACTATTTGGGTACGCTTCCTCCGGAAAAAATCGTCATCGGAGTTCCTTATTACTCACGTGGCTGGAAGAATGTAAATGGAGGCATCAACAACACTGGCCTTTATGGTACAGCTCCTACAACCGGAGGTGGAGCCGACGGCGTATACGGAATCTGGAATGATCCTGCACCAGAGCAGCCGGGTGGCGCAAATCCAATTTGGCATGTGCTGAATCTGCTCAAAGACCCAGCGAACAAACGTTATTTTGATCCTGTCACCAAAACCCCATACCTGTACAACGCTGACAAGAAGATTTTTCTTACGTATGAAGATAAGGAATCTCTAGGCTACAAACTGGATTATATCAAGCAAAAAGGCTTGGGAGGGATGATGTTCTGGGAACTGACAGGTGACTACTCTGAAAAGAGTGATGGCACCTATACGTACGGCAACTTGTTGACCGATTTTGCCTATGACCAGCTTAAGTCAGCCTCTCTGCCAGGCGGAACTCCAAAACCACAACTACCTGCGCCCAAGAACTTTAGTCTTAGCTTCAGTGGCACTTACGATCATCCAAATTACACCTACTCCCTGAAAATAACGAATAACACAGGCGCGGATATCTCCGGTGGCTGGAAGCTGGAATTCGATCTACCGACAACAACAACCTTGACCTCTGCATGGGGAGCCGGTACTGTAGAGCAAATCTCTACGGATTGGGACTTTAATCGCTATCGTATTACCGGGACGGCATCTCAATCGATTGCAAACGGAGCCACACTGGAAGTTCCGGGCATGATGAAGCTGAATTTCTCGGGCGGCCCGCAGCGAATTACGCTGAACGGAAGCTCATCCCAGCAGGAATACGACAAACTGTATGGAGGCATCACTCCAACTCCAACGCCTACACCTACACCAACACCTACTCCAACAGCTACACCGACAGCGACACCAATACCAACACCTGTGCCTACCGTAACACCAACGTCGACTGCAACACCGACACCGACACCTACTGTAACTCCAACGCCAACCGTTGCACCAACGCCAACTGCAACAGCGACACCTACTTCAACGCCAACGCCAACCACTACGCCAAATCCAGGAATAGCTGCCTGGACAGCGGGGGTCGCATTCAAAGCGGGTGATAAGGTTAGCTACAATGGGNNAGCCCCACACTTCACTGCTGGGCTGGGAACCGACAGCGACACCCGCACTCTGGAAGCTGAACTAATCCATTCAAATTATAAGTTTGGCCTCATAAAACAAAAGAAGCTTGCAGATCAAGGTACATCCCTTGGACCTGCAAGCTTCTTTATTTCATCTCGCATGCGACTACATGGAGCGCTTGGATTAGGAATTCAAGTCATCTGCAGCTGCCAGCTTTTCCGTCAGCAACCTTAGCGCAGTGCCTCGGTGGCTAATCCGCTGCTTCTCTTCGAGCGTTAGCTCGGCCATTGTCTTTTCATATTCCGCCAAGTAAAACAACGGATCGTAGCCGAAGCCTCCACCACCCGCAGGTTCGGATGTGATCCATCCCTCCACTGCACCTTCAGCGGTTAACTCCCGTCCCGAGCTTGGATCGTATAAGGACAATGTACAGATAAACCGAGCTGTACTTAGCAAAGGCTGTCCGGTATCCTCGCCCTGTTTTAGCTTCTCAAGTTCGCTAAGCAGCTTTAGGTTGTTCTCTTCATCTCCTGCATCTTCNNTCCAAGGGCGTCACCTACGGCTTTGGATTTTTTAAAGGCGTTCTCGGCAAAAGTGGCTCCGTCTTCTACCACATCGGGCAGATCCGGATAGTCGTACATACTTTTCACTGTCAGCCCTAGCGGGGAAAAAGCATGCTCGAATTCGCGTACTTTCCCCTTATTCTTCGTCGCAACAATAAGAATGCCGCCGTCAGACTTCATGCTACACCTCTTGGCCCGGCTGGCCGGAAGGGATTTTGAGAGCGATCGCTCCAAGTGCTTCTTTCTGCGCAGCAATCAGTTCATAGATTCCCTTCTCACCTAGACCCAGCAAAAGATCCAGCTCTTGACGAGTGAACGGTCTTTCTTCTCCAGTCCCCTGAAGTTCAACAAAGGCACCGCCGCCAGTCATAACAACATTCATATCTACTTTCGCTTTGGAATCTTCTTCATAATTTAAATCCAGCAGCGTTTTATCCCCTACAACACCGACACTGATTGCCCCCAAGAAATCTGTTATAGGAAACACTGACAACTTGTGCTGAAGTGCAATTTTGTTAATAGCAAAAGCCATAGCAACAAAAGCACCTGTAATCGAAGCAGTTCGCGTACCACCATCCGCCTGAATTACATCACAGTCCAGCGTAATACTACGCTCGCCTAACGCTTGTAAATTCACTACGGAACGAAGCGCTCGTCCGATCAGCCGTTGGATCTCCATGGTGCGTCCAGTAAGCTTACCGCGTGCAGCTTCACGCTGATTACGGGATTGGGTTGCCCGAGGAAGCATCGAATATTCAGCGGTTACCCAGCCTTTTCCTTGCCCTTTAAGAAACGGAGGCACTTTTTCCTCCACCGTAGCCGTACAAATGACTTTGGTATCTCCCATTTCAATGATTACGGAGCCCTCAGCATATTTATTCGTTTGGGTTGTTATTGTCAGCGGCCGCAATTGGTCGTCGTTTCGCCCGTTTGATCTCATCTTTTCTGCCTCCTACATCGTATAGCTAAAAGTTTAGCGCGAGTCCCGTTTCCCCGCATANNGCATAAATAGCGAGTAGCACAATGCAAAGGACGTAACGTCTTTTTGAGCAACTTTTATTCTACCAAAGAGGAGGCACAAAAGCATCTTTTAAACCTTACAGGGTCATTCTATAACGGGATCTCATTCAAATATTCTGGTGCGGAAACAGGTTTACTGTAGTCCACATTATCTGTGTCCGTAATCGATTCCTTGCCGTTTAAGCGAATTTGTACCAGAGAATCATCCGAATTTTGTGCAACCGTCAGAACGACCGATTCCAGCATCTCAGCGGGTACACCTTTACCATCTTTGAACATATCATCCGTCAAGGACACGGTAACTACACCGTTCTGCCCAGCATCAACGGAATCAAGTATCGTTCCCTGCGTCATAACCATTTCCAGCCCATTTCCGGATTCAGGACCTGCAATCAATTCGTTCAAAGCAGCGGTCAGCTGTTCTTGTCCGGCGGGTACAAAACGGGTTACAGGAACATAATATTGGATACCGTCAGGAGATGTTGTAGAAAAATAAACAGTAACCGCACTGGAGTTCATCAGAAGTGGACCTTGCTTCGGTAAGTTAATGCCCATTGTGCGGGTTAATGGACGATCCAGTGGAGTTCCTTGAAGCGGCATCTCTGTGAGCTTTTTACCATCTACCCAGAGCTGTACGCTTTTAATGTCATCTTGACCGGTCAGCGTCCAAGTGATAGCTTCGAGGATTTTTCGTTCCTCTAAAGGATCATAGTTATTGAATTCTGAATTAAATTCGACAACAGCTGAATTCGACTTGTCTATCGTAATACTTTTGACTTCTGTTCCAGCTGGAAGAACACCTTGGAATCCTTCAGGCACGGATGAGGCATATTCTCCCTTGCTCACTAATGCCATTAACGAGTTTTTGAGTGCGCTGGAATCTTCTTTACTCTTTGGCAAGCTTAGGGATACAGGAGCGAGTAATCCATTACCATCTTTCAAAAATACGGTTGTCCGGTCTCCGGAAGCACTACCCTGTGAAGTTTTGGTGCTGCCTTTAACCGCTGTCTGTGTATCATCCTCTGTCACCGTACCGAATACACCTGAATCCAAAGTAGTATCTCCACTAGTCTGTAACATTTGTGCTTCAACCTCTGGTGGCGGAGCATCAATCGATGCCGATTCTGAACCAAACAGCCCACAGCCGGACAGTGCCAGTGGAACTGCGAGTAAGCAGACTGCGGAGATTCCGCGGATTTGTTGCATAGGTTTCATCATTTATTACCCCTTTCAAGGTTAGATATCATTTGTACTGCTATGTATACGAGACCTTTGTCCAAAAAATAACAACAGCTTATCCTAAATTGTTGGAAAAGCCTGTGAACTACTTCTTCAGCTCAAGTAGCGCCTGGATTTCAGTTCACTGGATCTCCCCTAGCTGGAC
>DOJM01000101.1:460-667 GCA_003529225.1 Paenibacillus sp. | reverse complement strand
AACAGCAAGGCTGTCGCAGATGCGACCAAATTCTGGCTGAACAAGCGTGGAGTAACCCTGGAAGAAATCGCGGAGCTCGTTTTGTTTCTGCAACAGAAATACTATCCAAATCTAACGATGGATGAATGTATCCATAATGTAGAGATGGTGCTTAGCAAGCGAGAAGTACAAAACGCAGTACTAACAGGCATTCAATTAGATGTAATG
>DOJM01000101.1:0-297 GCA_003529225.1 Paenibacillus sp. | reverse complement strand
TACCTCGACGACATCGTCGGAGCCGTGGCGGCGGCAGCCAGTAGCCGAATCGCACACCGCAAGCAAGCGGAGCGCGAAATTGAGCTGGATTTGCCTCATACACCAGAGGATCGCGAAGAAGCCACTAGGAAACTTGCGGAATATGATGAAACTCCGGAGTGAGGAGTTACAGGTACATCAAAGTAATGAGTTTGGGATGCATCATATGAAATTCTGAGGAAAAGCGATTGTTTCACAAGCCCTGCGGGCTGCTGAGACAATCGCTTTTTGAGCGGTTCGTTGGGTTCGCTGGGTTCG
>DOJM01000100.1:5058-7877 GCA_003529225.1 Paenibacillus sp. | reverse complement strand
CGACTAAGCTTGGAAAGTCAGATGGGTATTCTTTTTTCTATGGCCGTACTAAATGATGAATTGGAGATTGGCGGATGATTAAGAACTTAGTACCAAAAGAAAAGGAGAAAAAAACTACATGTTGATCAAAAGTGTTAAGGATCTTGAATTACAAGAGTTTACAACTTGCTTTAACGAAGCCTTCTCCGATTATGTAATTCCATTTCATGTTTCTTCGGAGTATTTAGCTGATAAATTTGCAGGTGCGGGAGTTAATTATCAGATGTCGTTTGGTGCTTTTGATCAAGAGAAGCTGGTTGCATTTGTTATGCATGGCATCGGGGATCGTAACGGCGAAAGTACTGCATTTAATACTGGTACAGGAGTCGTTCCTTTATATAGAGGGAGACGGCTAGTCGAACAAATTTATCGTCATGCTCTTCCCATCCTTAAAGAAGCTCATATTCAAAAGTGTTTGCTTGAAGTGATTCAAACGAATGATAAAGCTATAAAAGCGTATACCGCCATAGGATTTCAAATTCATAGAGAATTAGTTTGTTTCAAGGGGCGTATTGATGTCACCCTTCCGGACGATCATAGACATACATTCATTACTATGGTTCGACCGGAAAAATTCGATTGGACATCGGTACATTCTTATTGGAATTTTGAACCTTCTTGGGAACAATCTGTTCATGCAATTTTACGAAACCCGCATTTATACGATGTGGTCACGATAAGGGAAGAGAATAAGATTTGTGGATACGCGGTAATAAAATCGGCCACTGGAGCAGTTCTGCAGTTCGGTATTTTGCAAGAAAAAAGAAATCGGGGATTTGGACGTTCCTTATTTCATTGGATGGGAGAGAGATATTCCATCATCACCGTCAATAATGTAGACAAAAGAGATACCAATTCTATACGTTTCCTTCAAAGCGTTGGTCTTGACGTATATATCGAACAATATGAAATGGAGAAAGAACTGTCTTGACGAAGATGACATAGCTATTCATTCAAAAACACTGATGATTTGAGTCAGTGTTTTTTTGTTGCAAAAGGGGGTATATATATTACGGCTTAAAATGAGAAAATAACGTTTTTTGCTAACATCGAAGTAGGAGGACACTTGTGACATCACATATACCCTAATGAATCAATAGCTCCTTTGGATGCTTTTTGTGTTATTCACTGCGTTGTTTGAAAGATTTGTCCCTTTCTTGAACGTTTAGGGATTTAGAGAAATCTGTGATTGAATTACTTGCAATTTAAGATAAGATGATTTTAATTATTAGGTCGCGTTATTAATTTGAATGCTCAGTTTCAGGTAAATCAGACTCGCCAACTCTTTCTTTGTGAAAATTTTCTCTTTTTTACATAGCAAAGAACGAGGAACGTCATACTAAAACGAACAGGCAACGATGTCGCTGATCCTTGCTAATCCTGATATTATTCGCCACCGTTAGCAGGCCTAATAATAATGACGAAAAATGAACAGCGTTTGAAGGGAGCAGTAAAGAATGGCAATTGATACGGTGCTATGGAGCAGGCTGGTGACAGGCTTGACTCTCGGGTTCCACGTTATTTTTGCGACGATTGGCGTCGGTATACCGCTAATGTTCGCTATTGCAGAGTTCATCGGGATCCGCAAAAAGGATCCACATTATACACTTATGGCAAAGAGGTGGTCTCGAGGATTTGTCATTTCTGTAGCGGTTGGTGTCGTGACCGGTACAGCGATTTCACTACAATTGGCTCTGGTGTGGCCGAATTTTATGAAACTGGCTGGGAATGTTATTGCACTTCCGTTATTCATGGAAGTGTTCGCGTTCTTTTTTGAAGCCATCTTCCTGGGCATTTATTTGTATACGTGGGATCGGTTCAAAAATCCTTATATCCATTGGCTGTTGACGATTCCGATTGTCGCCGGGGCAGGCATGTCTGCCGTTTTTATTACGACGGTGAACGGATTCATGAACCAGCCTGGAGGCTTTGTCATGGAAGCAGGTCAATTCACTGCGATTGACCCGGTGCAAGCGATGCTGAATACGGCGACATTCTCCAAGGTGTTCCATGTATTAAGCTCGGCTTATTTGACAGGAGCTGCCTTGTTAGCCGGGATTGCAGCCTTTGCGATGCTGAGAAAAGGAGTGTCCGCATACCACAAAAAATCCTTGAATCTTATGATGGCGGTTGTTTTGCTGTTTGGCTTGCTGAACACGTTAGCCGGAGATGTCTCCGCCAAGTTTTTGGCCGAGCATCAGCCAGAGAAGCTTGCAGCAGCAGAGTGGCATTTTGAGACGGGTAGCGGTGTGGATTTGGTTCTAATGGGATGGCTGAATGCAGAGCATGAAGTTCTAGGGGCTCTTCATCTGCCGAAGCTGCTCAGCTTCCTGGCTTTTGGAAACTTTAACGCAGAGGTAACGGGGCTCGAGGAATTCCCCAAGGATGAATGGCCACCGCTTCTCGTCCATTACCTGTTTGATCNNGTCCTATATTTCCTGTTTGTGTTCTGGAAAAAACGCAATGCGCTTAATAAGTGGATGCTTAGCATCATCGCACTGATCGCACCGCTCGCTTTTCTAGCTGTAGAGCTGGGCTGGTTTTATGCAGAGGTTGGGCGACAACCGTGGATTATCCGTGGATATATGCGAGTTGAGGAGGCAGCCACGTCTTCACCGAATGTAAGAATAATATTCTTCGCCTTATTGCTCTTGTACATCGTACTCGGCACTATGTGTGTAATCGTGCTAAGACGCTTGTTTAACAATAATCCGGCAGAAGTTGAGATGGAGAAATGGATGAAGGATCATCCTAATCAATCTACAGAAAAGGGGGGCACG
>DOJM01000100.1:1903-4965 GCA_003529225.1 Paenibacillus sp. | reverse complement strand
CCGAATTAATTGGCATCTCGGTGCTCTGGCTGTTCTTGTACGGCTATTTAATTATAGCTTCCATTGATTTCGGAGCGGGCTTCTTCGCCTTTTATGCCCGTTTGACGAAGCAGGATCATCTCATTAATCGTCTGATTTCCCGTTATTTATCACCCGTTTGGGAGATCACAAATGTATTTTTTATCTTTTTCTACATTGGCATCGTCGGATTTTTTCCAGACACAGCCTATTATTATGGTTCCGCGCTGCTAGTTCCGGGAAGTATTGCAGTGATTCTTCTTGCGATTCGCGGTTCGTTCTATGCTTTTGAAAATTACGGTTCCAAGAAAAACATAGTATATCTTTTTTTGTACGGAGCTACAGGTTTGCTTATTCCGGCTTCGTTGTCAGTAGCACTAACTTTGTCTGAAGGCGGCTTTATCGTGAAGCAGGGTGAGACCGTTTCTCTGGATTACTGGGCGCTGTTCACCAATCCGTTATCGTGGAGCATCGTTGGACTGGCAATCGTGTCGGTTTTGTTCATTNNTTACGCTTCTCGGGCAGAGGATCATTCCGCGTTGAAGCTGATGAAGAACTACGCCCTGTTTTGGAGCACACCGACGATAATTCTCGCATTGACAGCATTTATCTATTTGGGTCAACACAATGAGCGGCATTTTCAAAATATGATGGATTTATGGTGGTTGCTGGCACTTTCCGTTGCTTTCTTCATGATCGCGATGTGGCTGTTATATAACGGACGCCGTTACGGATTAGCTTTCATATGCATCATGCTGCAATTTTTCTGTGCCTTTTTCGCTTATGGGATTGGGCAATACCCTTATATTCTCGATCCGTATATCACGATTCAGAGCAGTGCAACTTCACCAGCCATGGGCTTAGCGTTAGTTGTTGTGTTTATCGGCGGTCTGTGCCTGTTGATCCCATCCCTTATTCTGGTCTTCAAACTCTTCCTGTTTGATGCGGATTATGTAAAAGGGAAAAAATAAAGCTAATTGATCCATTACGGCGTGTTTGAGGTTTCTCTACAAGCCTATATATAAAGGAGGTGTGATCTGTGCCGAGGAAATCCAGTCTGATTTCTCAACAAATGTCTTCACAAAGAAAAAATATGGCCCTCCTCGCGATCCTTTCGCTCGCGCTTGGTACAGCTATTGTGAGTCAGGCTGGACTGCTTGCTGAAGCAGTCCAACGGATTTTTGTGGAGAGAGCTTCATTTTCATCGGTTATCATGTTGCTCGGCATTCTTCTGGCTGTTATGGCTGTACGCACATTGTTGTCATATGGAAACGGTAAAGTTGGCTTGCGAATGGCTGCCACTGCCAAGACAAATATGCGCGCAGCCGTGCTGCAAAACTTGACCCATGCTTCCATGCCTTCCACCCTTCGTGGACAGACGGGAGGCAAGGTCAGTATTGCTCTGGATGCTGTGGATGAGGCTGATAGTTATTTCAGTCAGTACATGCCACGTATGATGGAAGCTGCTATCATCCCGATTCTGATTTTGGTCGTTACATTTATCCAACATGCCAACACAGGTTTCATTCTATTATTTACAGCTCCATTCATCCCGCTGTTCATGATTTTGGTAGGGCTGAAAACGAAGAACAAATCCGAAGAAAAATATGCGCAGCTGGCCGAGTTTTCAGGTACTTTTCTGGATTCTCTTCAAGGGCTGGTGACGTTAAAAATATTTGGACGGGCACACCGTCAGCAACAGAAAATTGAACATAGTAGCCTGAGTTACCGTGATGCGACAATGGGCATTTTGANGATTGCGTTTACGAATACCTTCATGCTGGAATCGATCGTGATGCTAAGCATTGGCATTGTCGCTCTTGAACTGGCCATCCAGTTGCTCGTTTTCAAATCTATGACGTTCCACACCGCCTTTCTCGTGTTGTTGCTCGTTCCCGAGTTTTACAACCTGTTAAAGAATACGGGAACGGCCTTTCACAGTGGCCGGACAAGTATGGGTGCGGTTCGTACGGTGGAACAGATGCTTGAAGAACCGGCAGGGGAGAGCAGGGACGCGAATGGCATTGAAGGAGCATTAACAACCGATGGAATCGACGAGATCGGCAGCATGGATAGAGTCGACAGGGGAAGCAAATTGGAAATTGGAAATTCCAATGATCTTTCAGTACCGCCATCCATGGAAATAGATCATCTTCAATTTCAATATGCTCCAGATTCATTCAAGCTTGAGACGGGTCGGATCCAGTTTAATTCGGGAGAACATATTGCGATTGTAGGTAAAAGTGGTTCCGGTAAAACGACTTTGCTCCATCTCATTGCCGGTCTGCTGAAACCAGAATCTGGAACGCTTCTGGTGAATGGAAGTCCACTCTCGCAATACGATGAAACCGAATGGTTCGAACATGTTAGCTACATTACACAGCATCCGTATATTTTTGCAGGCACATTTTCTGAAAATATTGCGATTGGTGCTCGTGGGAGCATCTCCAGGGCAGAAATTGAGCGGGCGGGGGAGGAAGCAGGACTCGCTGCGCTTACAGCCCAATTAGAGCATGGATTTGATACCTTTGTTGGTGAAGGAGGCAGGGGACTGTCTGGTGGGGAAAAGCAACGGCTTGCCTTAGCACGCGCTTTTTTGAAGCGTCCTGCTATCATTTTGTTTGATGAACCCACAGTTGGACTGGATTTGCACACCGAGCGGGTACTGCAAAGCTCCATTCTNNTTGTTTATGGACAATGGAGTGCTGGTGGACTCCGGACGACATGACGAGCTTCTGGAGCGCCTGCCTCAGTATGCCGAGATGGTTGATGTAGAGCGGAAAGGAGGGATATCCTCATGAATGAACTGGCTGTTCTGTCAAAGGCGATGATTCAGGAGCGTAAGGATATCATTCTTTCGATTTTGGGTGGATTTATCGCCGGCATAGCCGGTGTGGCACTCTTTTCTGCGAGCGGGTATCTAATTTCGCAAACGGTATTTGCGCCACCGCTTTATACTTTAATTGTACTCACCTCGATGGTCAAACTGCTTGGTCTGCTTCGGGCGGCGAGTCGTTATGGAGAACGCTTATATTCTCACCGGG
>DOJM01000100.1:0-1853 GCA_003529225.1 Paenibacillus sp. | reverse complement strand
CAAGCTTATTCCTTTAACGCCTGGTATATTGAACAAAAATCGAAGCGGGGATCTGCTTGCGCGGATCGTTGGGGATGTGGAAAGTTTGCAAAATTATTTTTTGCGAGTCGCTTATCCGCCGATCATGGTCGTCATGGTGTTTTTGGCTACGGTGCTGTTTACTTCTACCTTTTCGGTCTGGATTGCCGTTTTGTTTGTACTAGGTATGCTGATCACGGCATTCGTTGTACCGGGAATTGTGTTACTCGGGCAGCGGAGAATACATGGACACGTTCGTGAACAGAGGGCTCAGCTGTCTACGGAAGTTACCGAAGTGTTGTACGGTTTCCGGGATTTGAAAGTATACGGTCAATTGGCACAGCGGGAGGAGCAGCTTCAGCACGCTTCCGCTGTATTGGCAACTGAACAGCAACGAGCAGCCGGGCACTTGTTGCGCGGGCAATCGATGCACACTTTTGTTACGTTTCTCGTTTCCTGGGGAGTGCTGACGCTCGGTGCCTATTTAATTATGGAAGGAGCGCTTGCAGGCGTATTTCTTGCCATGTTGGTCATGGCATCACAAACCGTATTCGAAGAAGCGACGGCTATGGCCACATTACCCTCGTATAAAGAGGATAGCGAACACGCAGCCAAACGACTGACGGAAACAGTTCAGACTTTTGATGAGCAGTCTTCGCAGCCAAGTGGCACATTGTCTGTTAATCATGCTGTTACGATGGAACTATCCGATGTTACTTTTCAATATGAAGGGGAGTGGAGACCAGCGCTCAGGGATGTGTCCCTGCACATTTTACCTGGCTCCAAAACGGCGATTGTCGGGCCAAGTGGGTCAGGAAAATCAACGATTATCGAATTGCTGCTCAAACTACGAACACCAACGGCTGGCGATATACGATTANNACTGGATGAGTCGAGCATTTGGCAAACGGCTAATGTGGTATTTCAGCAAAGTCATTTCTTCCGAGGAACGATCCGGGACAACCTGCTGCTGAATGGAGAAGAACATGCTGACGAACAATTGTTGAATATGTTGGCTAAAATGCAGCTGCCCGATACATCGTTGACCGATATGGTGTATGAAAAAGGGGAGAATCTGTCAGACGGCGAGAAGCAGCGGCTGGCTCTGGCGCGGGCGATGCTCCGCAAAGGACGGGTATGGCTTCTGGACGAACCAACATCATCGCTGGATTATGTGACAGAAGAGCACGTTTTGAAGCATCTCTACGCGCAGGCTGCTAAAGATACGCTTCTCCTGATTTGTCATCGGCTTACCGGATTGGAAGAGATGGACCAGATTGTGGTCATGGACCAAGGCAAGGTAGTCGAAACGGGTTCCTATTCGGAGTTGATGGGACAAAAAGGCTATTTTTATAAGATGAAAAAAATCGAACAGCAAATGATCGGAGAGGTTGGCGTCTGATAACCTCCTGTAACTATCTTACTTGAAGAAATCAGAAGTAACCCGTAGGAAAAAAGGGGACGGTCCGAAGGGCATGGTCAACACTGTCATCGGTGGCGCGTCATCCGCAGCCTACACATGTGCAGTGCTGTTCACTGTTAGTACGGANNGACGAACCCCTCTTTTTTGTTGAATTAATGTTGACTTGACTCTTGAATTAAACTATGACCGCAATAAGGCAATCAGTTGGGAAGGTAGGAGAAATGCGGCTGCAACCCTAAGAATACATTGTCCTTTTTCTGGTAAAATAGAATTCAAACTATAAGACAGGTAGAAGGAGTGCGGTAATGATTTATTTAAGAAGCTTTAAGCTTTCTGATTATACGAATCGAAATCCCAACATATACCCTGATTATGTATTTAAGCACGTGGCTGGAGAGGTGCTTTTGTTTGA
>DOJM01000103.1 GCA_003529225.1 Paenibacillus sp. | reverse complement strand
CGCCCATGCTGGGCGTACCAAAAAAAGGCCAGCCTCCGATAATCCGGAGACTGGCCTTTTTAAATTCATAATTCTTAAGCTTCGATGATTTCTACCGAAGTCATTTTATCGCGTCCTTTGAAAGTATCAACAAGATCCATACCTTCAACTACTTTACCGAATACAGTGTGAACTCCATCCAAGTGTGGTTGCGGTGCATAGCAGATGTAGAACTGGCTTCCGCCTGTGTTCTTACCCGCATGTGCCATAGCAAGTGTTCCGCGCTCGTGTTTGTTTGGGTTGATTTCGCAGTTGATTGTGTATCCTGGACCACCAGATCCAGTTCCGTTAGGACATCCGCCTTGAGCTACAAAACCAGGGATAACACGGTGGAATGTCAATCCATTGTAGAAACCATCTTTTGCTAGCTTTTCAAAGTTAGCTACAGTGTTTGGTGCATCTTGATCGAACAAGTCGATCAGCANNCGCCTGTTTCAAGAGTAATTTTCGCTTGCTTAGCCATATGTAAATGACCCCTTTCAAAATAAACAAAATTAGAATACCTCAATTATATTACTATGAAACTACGCACAAAGCAAAGCAAGCAGGAGTAATTCCTGCTTGCTCTTTATGGCTTCCCAATTTTCCCTACCTAACATTAACGGCTGTTACTTAGCAACCGCGGCTTGTTTAGCGATACGCTCAGGAACAATATCGTTGGCAATAAGATCATTATAGCTTTCGCGACGCACTACAAGATCACTGTGTCCGTTCTGAACGAACACTAAAGCCGGACGGCGAAGCCGGTTGTAGTTGCTCGCCATCGAGTAATTGTAAGCGCCTGTGCAGGCTACAGCCAGTAGATCGCCGCTCTCAGCCTCAGGCAGTTCTACATCCCAAATCAGCATATCTCCGCTCTCGCAGCATTTACCAGCGATGGATACAGTTTCTGTAGCTTCTTCATCCGCACGATTAGCAAGTAATGCCTCATATTTAGATTGGTACAATGCAGGACGTGGATTATCAGTCATTCCACCGTCAACGGCAACGTACTTACGAACGCCTGGGATATCCTTGTTCGTACCTACTGTATAAAGTGTGGTCCCTGCATCTCCAACAAGNCTGCGGCCCGGCTCCACCCAAATTTCAGGCAAAGCATTATAGATTCCAGCAAAATGAGTCTTCACGGCATCCGTAATTGCAGCTACATATTCAGAAACATGTAACGGGGTATCACCCTCAACATAACGAATACCGAAACCTCCACCTAGGTTTACTACACGGAAGTCCACTTCCAAACCTTCTTTAACACTACGAGCAAAACTCGCTACACGTTCAACAGCAAGCTGGAATCCATCCGTTTCAAAAATTTGAGAACCAATATGGGAATGTACGCCAAGCAGCACTAAATTCTTTTTGCTGGCTGCCGCTTTAACTGCTTCATATGCTGATCCATTGCCGATATCAAAACCGAATTTGGAATCGGTCTGGCCTGTTGTAATGTACTCATGCGTATGCGCTTCGACACCTGGTGTCACACGTAATAAGATGTTAACCTTAACTTCTTTACGAGATGCAATCGACTGCAATAGGTTAAGCTCTACCAGATTATCGACTACAAAGCAGCCGATCCCGGCATCAATCGCCATTTCGATCTCTTCAGATGTCTTATTGTTGCCATGAAAATGAATACGTTCTGCAGGAAAGCCAGCTTGCAAAGCAGTATAAAGTTCGCCATCAGATACAACATCAAGCGACAATCCTTCTTCATCAGCCAAACGAACCATAGCCATTACTGAGAACGCCTTGCTTGCGTAAGCTACTTGGAACCCAAGTCCAGAGGATTTAAAAGCATTCATATATTCCCGGCAACGTTGTCTCACCAATTGCTCGTCCAATATATATAGCGGGGTTCCATATTCCGCTTTCAATACTGTTACATCACATCCGCCGATCTCCAGATGCCCAGCATCGTTAATTCGGGTAGTACCGTGTAGAAACATTCTTTAGTCCTCCAATTTCTGTGGAATATCAAGGTTCCACCCTGTCTTTAGTGTATTCAGTATAGCAGACAGTGGGAACTCCATTGAATGGACTAATTTGCAGTAGTTTTGTATTTTCCTACGATTGTTAATCATTCTTTTGAGTAGGCGGCACTCTTGTATTGTCTCTAGTTTTGTTGAAAGACGGCCTTGTCTTCGAGCTTAAGACTGGCTTGCGCACTAGAATTTCACTCATTGCCTTTGCATTAAAAGGTATAAACGGCCACATATAAGAGGAGTTATAGGACCGATGGGTAGTTAGGAAAATAGTCAGTACCGTCGTCCCAAT
Source organism: Paenibacillus sp. (assembly GCA_003529225.1). Taxonomy (GTDB): domain Bacteria; phylum Bacillota; class Bacilli; order Paenibacillales; family Paenibacillaceae; genus Paenibacillus_AQ; species Paenibacillus_AQ pseudetheri. Next base: position 1,207 of record DOJM01000103.1, on the reverse strand, counting down.
CATAAATCCTGGCACCTGGAATGCCGCTACGGCTAGTAATAACACAAGCCTAACTATTCGATTCGCAAGACCCAGCTCATAGCTCGGGGTCGCAAACATGCCTATGGATGCTACAGCCATATATAGAACAACCTCATTTACAAATAGGCCGCTCTTCACCGCTATATCACCAATCAATATCGCTGCAATCAGACCCATCGCTGAGCCTAAAGGGGTTGGAGTATGTACTGCGGCCATCCGCAGTAAATCAACCCCAAGCTCCACAATAAGAAACTGGGCGAGTATTGGAATTCNNGGTCTTTTGAGGTCCAATGAAATCCAGCATAGCCGGCTTTAGTTCAGGATGAATGACAAGCAACATCCATAGCGGCAGCAGGAACATGGACGCAAATATACCGATGAAACGGACCCACCGTAAGTACGTTCCCATAAAAGGAGTCTGACGATTCTCCTCTGCATGTTGACAAAGATCAAAAAAAGTAGTTGGAAGAACAATAACAATTGGTGAGGTATCTACAAATATTATTACCCGTCCCTCCAATAAATTGGAAGCTACGACGTCAGGGCGTTCAGAATAACGCACCATAGGATATGGATTCCATCCACCGCCGATAATCGCCTCCTCTAATTGTTTATCTGCCAGAGGAATACCATCAATATCAATGCTTTTGATTTTGTCGATAACAGACTTAACCTGTGTTTTATCAACGATATCATCAATGTAAGCCACGCATACATCTGTCTGTGTCCGTCGTCCAACCCGAAATAGCTCATATTTCAGCCCTGGATCACGAATCCGTCTTCTGACAAGCGAGATATTGCTCAGTAATGTCTCAGTAAAACCGTCGCGCGCACCACGCACCACCCGATCAATCGAAGGCTCGGATGGACTGCGACTAGGATAAGAACGAGTATCCATGATGATAACCTTGTTCTCACCTTCGACGAATAGTACGCTTAAACCTTCTAGTACTTTCTCGATACTTTCACTTAAAGAATTACCCTCTTCCACCTGGATGTGAGGGACATATTCATTCATAAAGCTAGACAGCACACCCGTAGAAAAATTCTCAGATGTGAGATAGGTCAGACGTTTTAGAATATCATCGGTCACATCTGTATTGGTAAATCCACTTAAACAGAGTAGAGCTGTCTTATGTCCGCCAAAAGACATCTGTCTAAACGTTACATCAAAGCTTGTGCCCAG
>DOJM01000277.1:2147-3796 GCA_003529225.1 Paenibacillus sp. | reverse complement strand
GCTGAAGCGGCATTTGCTTTCGTGAAACGTGCCTTTTCTGATCCTGAAGTGGCTGCTAAGCGAAAAGAATATATCTCAAATATTCCTTTAACGTTAATTGTGGTGATGCCTGAAGATCCGCGGCAGAGAGAGTGGGATGAGGATTTTGCAGCATCGTCAGCACTTGTGCAGAACTTCCAGCTAGCGNNAACGATATGGAAGACCGATCCTTATATCAATAATCCTGAATTCCGTAACAAAATTGGTGTGAAGCCAGGAGAGAAGATCATAGCTATGATCCATGCTGGATACCCGGAGACTGTGCCAGACAGCCGTCCACGGACGGATGCTTCTGAACTACTGAAGATCATTGATAGCCATCCAGAGAACGATGTGGTGGAATAAGCAGAAGATTTTATAGTATTTAAATAATGAATATCAAAGGAATATATCTCCGAAGCATCCGAAGGGATGCTTTTTTTGTTTTATGAATATATAGCAATATATAATGTACATAATGATTGATATTGATTACAATTTGGTTAAGTGGATGAATTTTATTAAGGAGGGAAAAGCATGGGGGAGAACAAGAACATCAAGATGAAGCTGGCACGTATACAAAAAGATCTTTCCCAAGAACAGTTAGCGGAAGTTGTAGGGGTTACAAGACAGACGATTGGTCTGATTGAAGCCGGAAACTATAACCCAACGCTTAAGTTGTGCATAGCCATCTGTAAGGCATTGGATCGAACATTAAACGATATTTTTTGGGAGGAATAAGATTGAGAGGGTCAAGGATCAAGGATTAAGGATTGAGGATTGAGGATTGAGGATGAACGGAATATATCTGCTGCCGAGTAAAGAAGGCGACGTGAGAGGGTATAAGAAAATTAATTTATTTTGGGGAGCTGCCAGCTTATCTGATCTTAGAGAAGCCGGGGATTTGGATATTGCAAAAAGTATCATGAGCATCCTTGTGGGTTCCTTTATATTTTTCAAAGGGATTACATGGATGCAGTGGTTCATTATTAAAAGATCCAATAAAGATGCGGACAAAATCTAGATGGTTACGAAAACTAATAATTCACGCTTGTAAAACTAATATGATTAGTTTATATTTAAGCTAATACCATTAGTTTTATGGAGGGGTAATGATGAGAGTAACACGTGAAGGTCATTTACTGCAGCTGACTTGGATGCCAAGAGTGTTTCCTGTGAATTGTTACTTGATTGAGGAAGACAATGAATTGACTTTGATAGATGCGGGAATGCCGTTTAGTGGGAAAAAAAAAAATTTTTTNNCATCATATAGGTGCACTGGATGAGCTAAAGAGACAGCTTCCAGAGGCTCAGGTGTACATTTCAGAAAGGGATTCGGCATTGCTTCGCGGAGATCGTTCACTTCGTGAGGGAGAACCTCAGACCCCTATTAAGGGAGGCGTACCCAAGAAGGTCACAACAAAGCCAGATGTATTACTCTATGATGGGGATACCATTGGTTCATTAACAGCAATTCTAACGCCTGGTCATACCCCTGGTTCTATATCCTTCATTGATTCACGAAGCGGCGCTGTTATCGTTGGAGATGCTTTTCAAACCTTCCGGGGAACCGCAGTTTCAGGAACCGTAATTCCTTGGTTTCCGTTTCCGGCTATGGCAACCTGGAGTAA
>DOJM01000277.1:0-2119 GCA_003529225.1 Paenibacillus sp. | reverse complement strand
CAAGCAATAAAAAGTGCGATTAAGCTTCTAGAGGCTTCCCCGACTATACTGGCTACTGGACATGGAGACTTACTTAGAAACCCAGTACAAACCATGGAGAAAGCTATTCACAAAGCACAAATGATTCAAGATAGGAGTAATTAAAATGTCACCTAGAGCAGGATTAGATCGTCGTACGCTAGTTATTGCAGCAGCAGAAATCGCCGATCATGAAGGAATAGAGGCCGTAACCTTAGCCGCATTGGCTAACAAACTAGGTGTTCGTTCTCCGTCTTTATACAATCACATTAACGGGCTACAGGAATTGCGCACACAACTTGCGATTTATGGACTAGGAGAGCTTTCCAATGCAATGAACAACGCAGCTAAAGACTTTAGTGGAGACGACGCTGTACAGGCGATGGGGCGAGCGTATGTGGATTTTGTTAGAAGCCGACCTGGATTATACGAGACAACGTTGCGAGCCCCTGAACAGGCAAATACGGAGCTGGAAACGGCAAGTGATCATATTTTGAAGCTTATCATTCATGTGATGAAGGATTATCAATTGGGTGAGGAAGGAGAAATTCATGCAGTACGCGGGTTACGAAGCATACTGCATGGCTTTGCCTCTTTGGAACGAAAAGGCGGTTTTGGATTGGCNNGGCGCTTGATACTAATGTGAGCCTATCTCGGCTCATCAGTACTTATATTGCCGGCATCGGAAATATGAAGTCTAAATAATGGAGTACATAGGAGATGATGTAGTGATGTATAAGGGATATGAAAAGGAAAGTGTTATCACTTTTGGGGAAACTGCAGAAATCGTTGCCAAGATTGGGATTTTGCCGCTTGCCACTCTGATTCCTGAGCACCCATCTTTAAACGGATTAACGAAAGCGGAGAATTGGCATACAGGTTCAGAGCTAGATCCATGGTCATGGCGTGTAAGGTTTCCTGGTGAAGGCCTGGCTGGATACGGTAAATTTGTTAAGAAAAAAGCTATCTTGGTCTCTAGGGAGTGGTTTCCAGCATTTGTGGCAGCTGTAGGCAGTACTAAATCTATAGAAGAACGTTATAATGACGGATTAGCCAGCAGAGAAGCAGTGACTTTACTGCAAATTATCCGTGAACATCAAGGGATTGATACGCGTATACTTCGTGTTGAAGCTGATATGAAGGCTAAAGAAAAGAAGACGGCTTTTGATAATNNTTCAGGCATCGCTGGACATCGTTATTTCAGGTGTAAAAGAACGCCAAAATGTAGAAGGTGAGAAAAATGGCTGGAGCAGTACCTCGTTTGAGACTGTAAGCCACTGGATGGAAGATAACGGTCTTTCCGCATTTGAAGGCGATAGGGAAGACGCAAAAGCTTGGCTACATTCGAAAATGAATGGCATATGGTCGCCTGCAGCAATAGCCTGGACGAACAAAGCATTCTCATGGAAATAAAAACGGTTAATCACTACTCCTTTGAGAGTGATTAACCGTAAGCGTATTCTAATAAAATCATATCCATCACATTATTGTTCCAACATGGGTGCCAAGTAAGCAATCAGGAAATACAAGAATCCGAAAAACAGCATAACATAGGCGGTATATTTGATTGCATTAGATGCAACAATTCTTGAATCCACCGGTGCTTGAATTTCGAGCTGTTCTTCTTCAACGCTGTCAATTTCATTGGATACTGGATCTCTTAACATGATAATCCCCTCCTTGGAAATTCAATCCTTAACTGTATTGTGACATATTTGTGAACGGAAATCAACAATAGTGTGAACAAATATTGAACTTTTATTCAAATTTGGACTATTTATTTTCTGGATATCTTGTATGCAATAAAAAACAACCTGCTTTTGTCCTCGGAAGAGGAACCAAGCAGGTTGTTTGGCATTTATTTATTCAATAATTTAAGCGAATAATTCAAGCCCAATCTCCATCACGGAAGATAGGTACGGTTGTTCCATCATCCTTAATACCATCAATGCTCATTTCAGGTGAGCCCATCATAAAATCAACATGTGTATGGCTTTGGTTCATTCCTTTTTCTTGCAATTGTTCTTTGGTCATTGTCGTACCCTCTTGAAGGGTAAAGGCATATGCTGCACCTAAGGCCAAATGGCAGGAGGCATTCTCA
>DOJM01000276.1:14253-17545 GCA_003529225.1 Paenibacillus sp. | reverse complement strand
AACCATATATTTTGCAAAATGATTATGTGTCAGCTCGTTGCGAAAAGCTTCCTCTGTCCAAGAGATCGTGAAGGCTTCCCGTTCAATGATAAGAATGTCTTGAATATCCGTAAGCTTCATCAAACGAAAAACAAGTTCAGCCTCTTGAGCTATCATTGATTCCGCCTCCGTCATGGTTTCTTTAAGCCCCCTTCTCTGCTTAAACGCAGATTGGCCTCCGCTTCAGAGATCTGAGTATAGTTAGGGATCAAGCTATGGATATCATCTTTCTCTACCTGAATCCGCGCTTCTCCAAGAAATCCTGTCCAGCGGCCTTCCATTTCATAAGGAACCGCAATAGAAATACCAAGATCCTTCAGTGGACGAAGCGATTCCTCACTGCCATGAACTGCAGTCTCCCCAACAAACCAAAGAGCAGCGGGCTTATTGCCCTCGACTGACGCCTGTCCTAAACGTTCAGCTAAGTACTCCACCCAATCTGCCATCAGGCGGATAGCATCCGGCTCAAGACGGCTAGGAGCATTATTTCCTTCAGCTGCGAATAATCCTGTATACACCTGTCCTCGGCGCGCATCCATTAGTGGAATGATCCAATCAGGTCCGTAGNNTTTTTCCGACTCTTTTGTCACGTTATTCTTGAGGGCTGTTTGATATCCGCCCCACGCCACTGCATGTAGACTCGAAATACCGACAACTGGGACATCCCATGCCCATGCCAGCGTTTTGGCAGCGGTAACTGCGATACGTGTTCCTGTATATGATCCAGGACCCACACCAACAGAAATCCCGCCCAGCATTGCAGCAGTAGTTCCTGTAGCTTGCAGCGCCTGCTCAATGATCGGCAGTAAATGCACCGAATGATTCCGTTCTCCAGAAGCATTTATTTCATGCAGTAGTTCCCCGTTCTCTGTAACTGCCACGCCTAATACTGCAGTTGATGTATCCAGCGCTAAAAGCCGCTTGCGCGGCTCTGTATTCTGATTCGTCATCTTCCTTAACCCCACTTCTGGATCAGCTTCCGGCAAAGCTCACCATACGGCTCCCCGATTCCGGTCACCGTAATCATTCTTTCATCCGGCCCGACTGTTTCCATGTATATATGCATATGCCGCGGCGGCAATAAATCCGTAATAATACTGCTCCATTCCACCAAGCAGACACCTTGTCCGTAGAAATACTCATCCAGACCAAGCTCGTCCGCTTCCTGAAGCGAAATCCGATATACATCCATATGATATAGGGGCAGACGGCCCTCGTACTCTTTAATAATTGTAAAAGTAGGACTGTTTACGATCCCCTTTACGCCGAGATGCCGAGCGTACCCTTGCGAGAATGCTGTTTTTCCTGCGCCCAGATCGCCATCCAAACCGATAATCATCCCTGGCGTTGAAGCAGTAGCTAGAGCAGCTGCAAGCAACTCCGTATCCTGGAGGCTGTAAGAACGGTAAGTGAACACCGTTTCGTCTGTATTGTCCAACTACAACTACCACCTTTTAAAATATACCTGCCAAAAACCATTACTATTAATTATATCGGTATGCTTCATCCACCGCAACAACTGTCCCAATTCAATCTCCCATGCCAGTATGCCAACAATAGAAAAAGAGACCTTTACGCAAAAATAAGCATAAAGAGTCTCTTTTATAAAAGTGTGATTTATCTTATCTTATCTCAGCTCTTTGAACAAACCCTTGTTAATGATCTTGCTCCTCTAACCGTTCAACGCCTACCGTATGCGTATTCGTTGGTCGAGAGCCCACTTGAACCGTAGCCATTCCGTTCTGTGCATCCACATGCTCAATCCATACAGGTTCTCCATCCAAATGCACACTTACCGTCTCTTTAGAAGCATAAATATCCTGTGCTCGTTTAACATCCATCACTGTTCTCCTCCTTTATTTTTCCTAAATCTCACGATTCTAATGGCGAAGTTTCTTCGAGGGTTGATTCCGCATCANNGAATATCCTGCTCGCTCAGCGCATCGATCCACTCGTTTCCACGCGGTTCCATGACTTAGTATTCTCCTCCTCAGCTTTATAAGCCTGATTTTATATTTTCCCATGCTTCACAAAAAATGCACCCGGCTAGAAAAGCCTTCTCTGCCTCATACTAACCCAAAGCAAACTAACTTAGATCAGGAGGCGTTATTTGATGCATACCGTTTGGAAAGGAGCCATCAGCTTCGGGCTAGTGCATGTTCCGGTTAAAATGTTCTCCGCTACGGAAGACAAGGACATTTCTCTGCGTTATATCCATAAGGAATGCGGTAGCCCACTGTCGTATGTACGTAAATGTCCGGTGTGTGACAAAGAGGTGGCATGGGAAGAAATCGGAAAGGGTTATGAGTATGAAAAAGGGAAATTTGTTCTCTTCGACAAAGAGGAACTGGATCAATTGACCGACGTAAGCAGCAAAAGCATTACCATTCTCGACTTTGTTGATCTGACGGAGATCGATCCAATTTATTTTCAAAAAACCTATTACTTGTCCCCGGATCAGGCAGGTACAAATGCTTATCGGCTTCTTATGGAGGCCATGCGTCAAACTGGTAAAATTGGTATCGCCAAAATTTCGATTCGTTCCAAAAGCAGTCTGGCTGCTATTCGTGTGCTGGAGGATTGCCTCGCCATCGAGACTATTTTTTATCCGGATGAAGTGCGACCGGTCTCGCAAGTGCCTGGCCTGCCCGAAGCAGGGACGGTGAATGATAAAGAGCTGGATATNNAGGCGAGGAATTTCATATTGCTCCTGCCAAACAGGAAAGCAATGTGATCGATCTAATGGCTGCATTGCAGGCCAGTATTCAGGCTGTACAGCATATCCCTACAGATCCTGGTCCTTCTTTAGCAGGTACTAAGAAAACCAAGACCAATGCAGCTCCGGCTGCCAAAAGAAAAACATCCAAGAGCAAAGCAGCAGCTGAACCTGACGATCAGCAAATCGAAGCTTCCGGGCCGATTCCAGTCATCGCACCAAAACCGAAACGTCGCAGTGCAAAAAGCAAAACAACCGTATCGTAGGAGGCTCTGCTCATGAAGCTTCAGCCTATTGTTCCTTTTGAACCCATACTGGCTGAGCAGCTTCCAGCAGGCAACCAGTGGATCGCACAGATTAAATGGGATGGCGTTCGTATGTTGTCCTATTACGACGGAAGCACTACTCAGCTTATTAACAGACGTGGCGACTATCGTACAGCGCAATATCCTGAGCTTACTGATGTATCTGCTTACTGCAAGGCGGATTCCGTTATTCTTGATGGTGAAATCATTGCGCTCAAGGACGGCAAGCCCT
>DOJM01000276.1:13750-14062 GCA_003529225.1 Paenibacillus sp. | reverse complement strand
TTATGCTCCGGGTGGAAAAGATAAGCGCTGGCAGAAACGCAAAATCATTTCTGATATTACGGCAGTAGCCGGGGGTGTAACGTTCCGTGATGGCATCGTCAACGCACTGCTTCTTGGGCTCTATGATGACAAAGGTAATTTGCATTACATCGGACATGCCGGGCCAGGAAAATTGACTGTACAGGATAAACGAGACTTAACTGCGGAGGTACATCATTTGAAACTAGATCAGATGCCCTTTGCAGCAGTTCCACAAGGAGGCAAGGGTGCTTTTTGGATAAAGCCGGAGCTCGTCTTCAAAGTCCATTTTCT
>DOJM01000276.1:12546-13727 GCA_003529225.1 Paenibacillus sp. | reverse complement strand
CCCGAGTATATCGAGAGGACGTTTCTTATTGTGCTGTAAGACTTGTTACAATGGCTTCCAGCTCTGCTTTTGTCTGTGCAGTATTTTTCGTATTCGTAAGTGTGTAATCAGTACTTCCATCCGCACTGGACCATACAAGCTGGACTTTAAGATCTCCGTGATGAGGCCCAAAAACTGTGTAGACAGCGTCAACCCCGTTGATGGTCAAGTTCTCATCCTGGTCCCCAGGCAGCTGCGCTAAAGTAACCCCTTCCGGAAGCGTATATGCTGGAGCTGATTTTAAATTCAATCTTTCCCCATTTCGCAGATAAGTGATAGAAGTTTCTGTATCGCTCCATTTTAAGCTTTGTGAAATCACTTTTTTACCAGCAGCTTGTGCTTTAGCTTTTACCTGATCTCTGAGGGTCTTATACTCTGTACTGAAAAACTTCGGAAGCACTGGATTTAAAACGACATCCTGCAACTTATATTCGTCTGGTAGAGCAGCGGGTATCAGGAGTGAATTCCCAGTTAATGAAGATAGCTTCTGTGCTGCTTCGTTTATAGAGCTGAATCTGTATGGCATATAGCTTACACTCAAATCTTCCTCTGGATTAGATTTTTTGTCATTAACATAGAGAGCCTTAATTTCTCCCGCTTGTAGGGGAACAGCATATTCTTTGGCAATCAAATCCTTAATCGTTGGCGATACCGGTGGTGATTTCTGCTCAACCGGAACCGTACCTTTGCTTTTATTATTGCTCCCCGCAGGCACTGCGCCTGCTGTTCCACTTACCGCACTCATTAACACTAGCAGGCTCAAAACCGTGATGGCCGCACTTTTTTTAATCATCTTTATAATATCCTCCTTTAACCCCTTGGTTATTTGATCATGCTTTTAGCTACAGCCAACATTTCATTTGTCGTCAGTTTACTGACCCGATTGTCTGAAAGGGTATATTGTATCGCGCCTGATTTATCCAGCCACACTAGCTTAGTGTTGAAACTTGCTTCTTTAGCCGAATCAGTTGTAAGAATTACTTTCCTACCGTTGACCGTCAGTTCTTTCTTAGTTTCCGAAGCTCGTACAAAAGGCACCGCTCCTTCGGGAAGTTTGGCGGGCGGCACTCCAGTTACAATGCTAAAATTGGCTTTTCCTTTGGCATACAGCTGCATAGACAAGTTCGTTTGCCTCCAGCTGA
>DOJM01000276.1:8227-12537 GCA_003529225.1 Paenibacillus sp. | reverse complement strand
GCTGCCTTTAGTTCCTGCTCTAATTGTAAATACAGCTCTGAATCTTTTGCTACAGACGGTGGATAAATGATGGCTGTCGCCAGAGCGAAGCCCTTAGGAAGATTTCCAGGCTGTGGAGTAGCTGGACCCTTCAACGCTTTGAATTTAGCAGCAAAGGATTTGTAGTCTTTAAAAACAAATCCTTTGCCAGAGAAGCTGATCGTATCCTGAGGGTTAGAGACTTTGTCACGTACGTAGTAGGCCAAGTACGTACCTTCCTTCAATCCCGCTACCAGGGCCTGCAGTTCCTTCTGGAGCTTCTGATCGGTTGGTACTGCAGTCTGCTGCTGTACGGATGCTGCCTCAACTGNACGGGACAACCCCGCTGCAGCTCCACTCACTACCACTNNCCTGTTCCTAGCAGGGTTGCTGCTGAGAGCGTGATCAGTATTTTTTTGAGTTCATCATTGTGCTTCATTTTCTAAATCACCTCTTTCTAAAATGGTAAATGTTAATTTTATTACTGTTATTCACTACACTTCTATAACACTCCAGCATGTGAAAAAGGGACATTTTCATAAAAAAATCCTTCCGTCAAAAGACGAAAGGAAAAGGATCTTAATACATTTGTAAACCAACCGTAGCTAGCGAATAAAACTGGTGGCAATCAATTGCCATTGTTCACGGGTCAAACTTTTATTCATTTCATCGTTTAGGCTACGAATCATCTGGTTGGCTTCATCATACCAATACAAACGATTCACGGAATTCCAAACCTGTGCCCCCTCCTCTATACTCGCAGCGATAAAAACAGCCTCTTTACCAGTACCTGTCAGAGACCATTTTTCAGCAGTCTGACCTTCCAAGATGGATGCTTGCCATGTATAACCCATATAAGCACTCTGCATTAAGGTTAGTGTAATTCTTTGATCCCCCATATGGTAGGTAACCTCAGCACTCTCTATGGCATTCACAGCGATCTTCTCCATAAACAGCTTTTGGCCTGTTTTATTGGTCTTAGCTTTCTTTTGAAATTGTTCAAGTATTTCTTTATATTCCGTGCTTATCGACATGTAAGGAGAAGCGGCTTTAAAAACGGCTTGCTCAAATTCATAACCATTAGCGAGTATGGAAGGCAGCTCTGGCCAGAAATCGCCGGCCCATTTTAATTCTTTTACGAAATCTTCATATTTAGAATACACCGGAGAACCGAAAGCGAACTGCAATTGATTTGCATAGCCTAAACCTTTGGCCAACTTAGTAAACTCAGAATCATTCACATAATATGCAGCCATTTCTCCAGCGTTCAAGTGAGCAAGCACCTGCTCTTTATAAGTCGCTAATAAACTCAGATACTTCTCTATCGCAGGAGAGGTCGTGGGAACAGGGGTATTATTGTGAACCGTCTGCACAACAGCCTTCCCTCCGCTGTTCACTAGTGTAATAGCTCCATCCAAAGGTTGTGTGATATCAATTGTAGACTGGCTACCATGTTCCGTTAAACCTCTAAGTCCAGACAGCTGAAGGGCACCAAACCCGATCATCCCCAGCAATATAGCTGCGGAGACCCCTGAGAGAAGTCTTTTCCTAAATTTAGATGTAAGCGGGATTGTCTTCTCTTGCATCTGCATAACGGGATCTCCCGGCTCTCTGAATGACTCCAGCTCGTCTCTGAGATTCGTCATTTCTCCGTCCATCGTTTTCTGTTGATCATGAATTTCCCTTACCCGATTCATAACTGCTGCTTTTACATCTAGTTCGTCGCAGTTCCCCAATGCGTCCATTTTCTTTATCATTTTCTCTTCAACACAGCTTCGTTGCCCCACCATTCCGTCCCCCCTTTCTGAGCATTCATCATTTTGCCAAGCTTCATAATCGTACGCCTGTATTTCTTCTTCACTGCATCTGTATTTTTATCAAGAATCTCCGCAATCTCTGGGAAGCTCTGTTCCTCAAAGATTCGCAGAACTAACAGATTTCGCTCATCCATTTTCAATTTCAAGAGGGCAAAGGTGAGATGTTCGTTAAATATGTAACGGTCCATCAACTGTTCCGGGCTTTCAGCAGGAGGATCTGGTTGGAAAAGCGCCATAATCTTCAAATGTCTTTGACGTTTGCGGATCAGGCTGAGGCAATGATGATAGGCAATTTTATATAGCCAGGAAGAAAAGCTCACGATCGGGCGATACGTGCCTATATGTTGATATGCCTTTACCAGAATATCCTGTACCGCATCCTCCGCTTCCGTTTGACTCCCAAGAAGTCGGCAACAATAGCGGTAAATTGGCTTTTGATAAGCTTCGACGATATGGGCATAGGACTCTACCTCGCCTGCCTGTACCCGAACGACGGTGTGTTCGATCCCGTCCAAAATCAGCAAACTCCCCTTTCACATAACCGTATAACCTTATAACTCCTATGATCATCCAAAAGGGACACTTTGGAAATATTTTTTTCATGAAAAGGAACAGACTAGCACATAATACCCCCATTCCTATAACAGAGAGGAGGTTCCAGATGCCAGCAGCCATCAAAGGCACAATTACTGTAGAGGGCCAAGAGATAACCATCACCAACCCAGAGAAGCTGCTATGGCCTGATTGCGGGATTATGAAGCGGATCTATTTGGAAAAGCTCGCCGCCATCTCCCCCTACCTGCTGCGTTATTGTCGAGATCGGTTGCTTACCGTTATTCGTTATCCGCACGGTATCTCTGGGATGTCCTTTTATCAGAAAAATGCACCTGATCCTCTTCCGGCCTTTGTCCAAACCGCTGTTCACGAGAATATTAATTATATCAAGCTGCAAGGTTTACCGGAGTTGATCTGGCTGGGTAATCTGGCTGCTTTGGAGTTTCATCCTTCATTGCATTATGTATGCAGTGAGCTTCCCTGTGAGTGGATGATTGATCTAGACCCGTCACGTGAGGTCGAGCCCCGTATCATGGAAGCAACTGCAATCGTAGGGACGGTCTTAACCTCCCTNNACGGTTTATCTTCTGTGCCCAAAACGTCCGGCGCTACCGGGGTGCAGATCATAGTTCCTATCGAGACTGGCGTTACTTTTGATGGATTGCGAAAAATCGGTCACTTTGTCGGTCGTTATGTCACCGAGAAGCACCCCGATTTATTCACCTTGGAGCGTCTGAAGAAGAATCGCGGAGATAAAATCTATTTTGACTACCTCCAGCATTACAGTGGCAAAACATTAGCTGCACCTTACACACCACGTGCTCGGCCGCTTGCTACTGTATCCACACCATTGCTCTGGGAAGAGGTTAAGCAGAACGTATCTCCAACTCATTTTCATCTGCTCAATATTGAGGAACGCCTGCAACGGATGGGAGATCTTTTGGAAAAAGTGCCNNTCCGCAGCCCGTCCAACAACTCATCGCTAAGCTTCCATAAGGAGGAGGAGTAGGGGTGGAATGCCACTAACGATAAGCCCAAAAACAACAATAAGCCCGCAGCATCATTTCATGCTACGGGCTTATCAGGCGTCCCACTCAAGGACAGAAGGTATATTGTATAAGAATACGGAATATCGAGTCTTGTTCACCGTATTTATTGCTTCATTATTCGTAAAAATACCTTCTTTCAGTTAATAATACTAAAGTTTAAACTAATGAATGGCTTTCTTCTTGAAACGGCCACCTTTAACATCATGAATGTTACCTATTGCGATGAATGCATCTGAATCCCAATCTTCAACAATAGATTTAAGCTTGGCTTCTTCCAAACGGGTGATAACCACGAAGATCACTTTCTTATTCTCCCCGGAAAATCCGCCTTCTCCATCTAAATAAGTAACACCACGTCCAAGACGTTCCGTCAAGGCTTCACCAATATCACGGAATTTATCACTAATAATCCATACCGATTTCGACTGATCTAGCCCCTCAAGTGTAATGTCAATTACCTTGAATGCAATGTAATAAGCAATTAGTGAGAACATCGCATTATTCCATCCGAACACAAATCCAGCTCCGGATAAGATGAACAGGTTGAAGAACATAACAACTTCACCTACAGAGAAGGGAAGCTTCTTGGCTACTAGAATAGCAACAATTTCCGTACCATCTAGAGATCCGCCAAAACGTACAACTAACCCTACACCTACACCAAGAATGATCCCCCCAAAAACGGCAGCAAGCATGGGCTCAACCGTAAAGGCATTCACATGATGCAACATTGAAGTACCAATAGACATAAGCACGATTGCATATAAGGTAGATAAGGCAAAGGTCTTACCGATTTGCTTATAACCAATTAACAAGAACGGAAGGTTTAACAGCGTCAATAAAATCCCCAGAGGAATGTCAAATAGATGTG
>DOJM01000276.1:2576-8113 GCA_003529225.1 Paenibacillus sp. | reverse complement strand
TTAAAATCTATACTTTCTTACATTTCTTCTTATACAATTATTATATCACAAAATAAGCCCTAATAATGAATGGAACACGTTATATCCTTCGAAAAATTCAGATTTAGTCCCCTTTCCAGTCATAATAGCGGAGATAACAACTGACACAGCCCTTCACCGAGTTTGACAATTCTCCCTCTCTCCTTAAACTTTACAGGATCAATAAATTCACTGTGCTCTTGATCCTTCTCAAACCCTCTGACAAGTGAAGATATAGCTTCCGGATGTAGTAGTACAGCAGTCAATTCAAAGTTAGAATAAAAGCTGCGCATATCCAGATTTGCACTGCCCACCGTAGCGAGCAGATCATCGATAATCATGATCTTGGCATGCATAAATCCTTTGGTATAGCTGTAGAATTTCACTCCTGCGTCTTGTAAATTTTCTAAATAAGACAAAGAAGCATGGTAGACAAGCATATTATCAGGCTTCGCCGGGATGATAATTCTTACATCCACTCCACGAAGTACTGCGCTCTTCAAAGCCCGGCAGATGGCAGGATCAGGAATAAAATACGGAGATGTGATCCAAATCCGATGTTTTGCTGCGCATAAGGCGGCAAAGTACATCTCTTGGGAAGCGTCTATTGCGGCATCCGGACCACTCCCAACAATCTGTACGGCTTCTTGCGCCTCACAAGTATGTTTTGGAAACAGTCGAGGATGGCTCATACTTTCGCCAGAGGCCAGCCTCCAATCCTTTAAGAAGACATACTGAATATAATATACAGAGTCTCCTTCAAGACGCAGATGGGTATCACGCCAATACCCCATTTTGAGATCCTTTCCCAAATAATCATCCCCTATATTCATGCCACCCGTGAAGCCAACGAGCCCATCNNATCCACCACCAGGATCTTCCGATGATTGCGGAAATTAAACCGGCGTTCCACTAGAGAACTAAACGGAGGTAAAAAAAAGTGAAACTCCACCCCAGCATTTCTCATCGTTCGAATAAACCTACGACTTAATTTATGACTGCCCAGACCATCACAAAGCAAGCGTACCTTAACGCCCTGTCGCGCCTTCCGGATCATAACATCTTGAAATTGCTCACCAATCTCATCATCACGATAAATATAGAATTCCATGTGTATATGTTCTTTCGCCTCTTCCATAGCTTCCAGCATAGCATCATACGCTTCTCTAGCAGTTGATAATACCCTGCTCTTGTTGTGACCAGTAATCGGTCCTTCAGAGATTTTCGAGAGCAAATCCAATAGACCTTTATTATTCTCAAACTGAGCGTTTCCACTCTCAGTAACATCCTTTACTACCTTAATATTGCCAGAGACATACGAACGAATTTCACGAGAAAGTGAAATACATCTTTTGTTTAATTTTCGGTTCTGTCTATAATCACGGCCCAGAAAATAATAGAATGCCAGACCAAGCGGCGGGCAACAGAATGAAATGAACAACCACGCCATAGCCCTTTGCGGGCGACGGAACTCCAGAAATACAATCAATGCAATCTGTATGATAAAAAGAATTAGAATTATCGCAAACGTCTTCAATTCTCTACCTCCTCCATTAATAAAACAGTTGCAATAGACTCGTTGCGACGACTCTAGTACAGGTTTTGCCGTAACTCTCCTTCTTTATTCAAACAAACCGTTGTCATGTTCCTGAAAGATATGGAATACATAGAGTAGTAAGACAATTCGGATGAGCCTAATGGAAGAATAGTCGTTAGCCTCAGGTATCGCAGGCGGCTGCCATATGCCGCAGAAAGGAGAAGCCATGAAGAGACAGCCAGATCATAACCGGATTACGCTGCTCGTCGTAAGGGATGCTGGACGCCCCGTCAAACAACTCCAGATTTCCAAGCCACTTGCGTTCGCCCTGCCGGCAGCAGCAGCCCTGTCCCTCTCCAGTCTGGTCACCTCTATGCATTTCCATGCCNNTTGAAGCTGAGGCAGCCGCACTATCACTAACCAATCTCCGCATGGAAATGAAGGTCGCCGACAAGGATAAAGATCTAATGCAGCTTCGTAGTCAAGTCAGCGAGCTTTCAGAAGAGGCAGATCATATTAAAGACAAGCTGAAGAGTGTAAATGCGCTGGAACAGGAGTTGCAGTCATTGATTAACAAAAGCAAAGGCTCCGCCACAGAAACCAATGATTCCAAAACTGGATCAACCGCTTCAAATTCAACCTTAGGCTTATCAAGCCGTAACGCTATGCCCATCCCTAATGAGACATCTTTTAAAGGCACAATAACACCACAGGTAGGCGGAGAATATATCGCGACTTATCAGAACGAATCGCTAAATCTGGTGGAGGAAACAAAGGATGATTTCGAAGAGATCCACGGCATGCTCGATGAAATGGTGGAAAGCATTACTCAGACTATCACTCTGGCCGAGCATGCGAATAATGTTCAAGCAAATCAACAGGCAAAAAAGGCTCAAGCTGAAAAAGCCAGGCTAAGTGCAGCGGTGCTTTGGCCTACCGATTCTAGGGTCATCTCCTCAAGCTTCGGTTACCGAACAGATCCATTCAAGGGTTTATCCGCGTTCCATTCAGGTGTCGATATTGCCGGGAACTTAGGCGATCCTATATATGCCGCCTTAGATGGAGAGGTTGTTACCGCCGAGCAGATGGGCGCGAGAGGCAAGTATATCGTGATTCAGCATTCGAACGGACTTGAAACCTGGTATATGCATCTGCAGGGAATGAATGTATCTGCAGGAGACAAGGTTAACAAGGGTCAGAAGATTGGCTTACTTGGAAACACTGGTCGAAGCACAGGACCTCATCTTCATTTTCAGGTAGTGAAGCAGAATAAAACTGTGGATCCATTGGATTATGTTAAACCCTAAACGTTAATGTCAGAACTATATGAACAGGAGGAATATATACATGTGGAATAAGCGGCGGCAGCAAGGTGCACCTTTCAAGTCTACTGACTCCCTGATTGGGCACGGGGGTACGCTCGAGGGTAAAGTACATTGCGATACGAACCTGAGGATTGGNNTAGCGGAGAAATTATATGCAGTGGTATAGTCACTGTAGGTGAGGAAGGCACAGTGCGCTCCAGTATTAGAGCAGAGGAGATTGTTATCGCTGGTAAAGTATATGGAGATGTTACCGTTGACCGTAGGCTCATTATGACTGGTACTGGCGAGCTGCACGGTAATATTTCTGCAGGGGCACTCAGTATTACGGAGGGCAGCCTGCTTAATGGGTCCATCGCCATGCAAGAACAGCCCACCTCTGAAAAAGCAGGTGAGCCCAAAAGTAATATGAAAAAGGACAAGGCAGCAAAACGCTCCTCCAAAGCAGAAGGAACGCTTGAAGCCGGTTAAGCCTGTTTTTATCCAGCAACGTCCCGTTTACGGAAGACAAACCAGGAAACTGCTAAGAATATCACATAATACACTGCTAGCACAGCAATGGAGAAGCCTAATGTAGCACCACCTGGACCAACATCAGATCCCATGTNNAAATATCTGGCCCATTCGAACACATCCGGATTAAGCAAAGCCGCGAAAATACCTTGGGCAAACATGATAAACATAGATAAACCAATCGCCAATCCACTTGCACGGAATACGGAAGAGATCATAAAAGCAAGCGTAACCGTCAAGAAAAGAGTGACATAGCGGCATAGGAGATCCATAAAGGAATACTCAGCAGGGCTCCAAGCTACAATTGAAGACAGTGTGTCTCCAGTTGGCGAGGCGAAAATAAACGATGCAGCTAAACCAAAAACAATCAATACTGCAGTACAAAGCAAGCTAAACAACACAATGCTAATGTATTTTGAGAGCAAGATCTGGGAACGACTCCACGGGCGAATCAGCAACATTTTTATGGTTCCCCAGGTAAATTCGCCCGCTACGGAGTCAGCGGCTATAACAACAACGAAGATCGTATTCAGGAAGAATACAACGCTCACTATCATTTGGAAGCTGTCCCAAACGCCTAAGCGTGATGCAGGGTTATCCGTTGTGAAATACATAAGAGCCGGAAGAAACGCACTAAACACTGCTAGAATAATCAGCATAATCCATGTGCGAGCACGNNNNAAGTGATTTGATACTGTACACTTTAATCCCACCTGCCACTAGTCTGGCATTAAACTCAGCAATATCTTCACGTGCTGCCTCAACTACAAGCCCACCGCTCTTTAATGTTCCTTGTCCAATCAGAGCAAGTGCAGCTTCGGCATCGTCAACCTCAAACAAGGTTTCTCCGATAGGCATTGTAGAATTGCCTACCTCTTTTAGCTGTTTTACCTCGAGCAGCTGCCCATTCTGAATTATGGCTACACTGTCACACATGAGCTCCATTTCGGAAAGTAAATGGCTAGAGACAAATACGGTTGTTCCTTCTTCACGACAGAGTAGGCGCAGATAATCACGAAGCTCACGTATGCCTTGTGGATCAAGCCCATTGGTTGGCTCATCTAGAACCAGCAGCTTTGGTCGGTTTAGTAGCGCCTGAGCCACTCCAAGTCTCTGACGCATACCTAGGGAATAAGTTTTCACTTTGTCATGAATCCTTTGACCGAGCCCGACCAGCTCAACAACCTCATCAATTCGCTGCTTACTGACTCCCGGTACCATTCGTGCAAATTGTTTAAGATTCTGATACCCGGACAGAAATTTGTACATTTCAGGATTTTCTACAATAGCCCCAACACTCGCGATAGCCTCTTTATAATTATTTTTAATACTATGACCACTAATCAGGACGTCCCCACTGCTAATGGAAATTAATCCTACCATCATCCGTATTGTTGTCGTCTTCCCTGCTCCGTTTGGTCCCAAAAAACCGAATATTTGACCCGGTGGGATATCCAGCGTTAAATTGCTCACTAGCGCCTTAGAGCCTATTTTCTTGGTAACTCCCTGCAAACGGGCAACAGGTTCAGACATTATTTCTGTATTTGACACAGTATCACTTCCTTTCATTTACAAACAAGTTTACCATACCGTTTTTTTCAGAAAATTACAAAAAAGAAACAGTCTAACGTTCTTTAGACCGAGGATTCGATTCGATTTGAACAAAAAGGGACCTGGCCTCCCGCAAACGAAAGAGTCCAAGTCCCTTATATCACTTCAATCAATATTACCTGTTTTTTCAGAATGCAGGTATTTAGCCGCCTACACGTGCAAGCTCGCGCATATTCGCTTCAAATGCAGCCATCAAAGCAGCCTCGCCGGTCAATCCGGTTTGCTCCACTTTGCGAATCTGCTCCATCATCCGCTTGTAGTCCTTCGGAATGACACGAACAAACTTCGGCAAGCTATCTGCCCACTGATCCAATACCCGTGCTCCTGCCTTACTGCCTGTAAGCTCTACATGACGGCTAATCAGCTCGCGCAGCTCTTCGATCTCCTCCAGCTCTTCCACTCTCTCGAGAAGTACCATCTCGAGATTGCAGCGGCTGATGAAGGATCTCTCTGGATCGTAAACATAAGCGATACCACCTGACATCCCTGCCGCAAAGTTACGGCCTGTTTCACCAAGAACAACCACACGGCCTCCA
>DOJM01000276.1:1481-2539 GCA_003529225.1 Paenibacillus sp. | reverse complement strand
CAACGACCTTCGCTCCAGAATTACGAACAGCAAAGCGCTCACCAGCGATACCGTTGATATAAGCTTCCCCAGCTGTTGCTCCGTAGAATGCAGTATTCCCGATAATGATATTGTCCTCAGCTGCAAAGGTAGCTTTTGGAGATGGTTTGATAATAATCTTACCACCCGACAGCCCCTTACCAACGTAGTCATTGGAATCACCTTCCACCGTAAGTGTGATCCCCTTAGGCACGAATGCACCCAAGCTTTGACCAGCAGAACCGGTGAAATGTAGACGAATCGTATCATCAGGCAAACCGGCTGCCCCGTATTTACGTGTCAACTCGCTACCAAGGATGGTTCCAACGGCACGATTAACGTTCGTAATCGGTAACGAAGCTTCTACAGCTGTTCCGGATTCCAGTGCAGGTGCAGCCAGATCCAGCAGTTTAGAGACATCAAGCGTCTCTTCCAGACCATGATTCTGACGTTTACTGCAGAAGCGTGTGCTTCCCTCTGGCATTTCCGGTACATGCAGCAGANNCAAATCTACACCCTTCTTCTTCCAATGCTGCGAAGCTTGAGCAGCGTCTAAGCAATCTGTACGGCCAACCATCTCTTCTATCGTACGGAAGCCAAGACTCGCCATAATTTCGCGTAAATCCTGTGCCACAAAGGTCATAAAGTTAACTACATGCTGTGGATCACCCGTAAAGTTCTTACGTAGATCTGGATTTTGTGTCGCTACACCAACCGGACAAGTATCCATTTGGCGGACGCGCATCATGATACAACCCACAGCTACTAACGGAGCAGTAGCGAAGCCATACTCTTCAGCACCCAGTAATACAGCTACGGCTAGATCGCGTCCGCTAAGCATTTTTCCGTCTGTTTCCAGTACCACGCGGTCACGCAGATTATTCAGCATCAATGTCTGATGCGTTTCGGCCAAGCCAAGTTCCCATGGAAGACCTGCATGACGGATGGAGTTCATCGGAGATGCACCTGTACCCCCGTCATAGCCGCTTACCAGGATAATATCAGCGCGCCCTTTGGCTACGCCAGCAGCAATCGTACCT
>DOJM01000276.1:254-1454 GCA_003529225.1 Paenibacillus sp. | reverse complement strand
AATATCATGATGCGGTGGAGGTGAAATCAAGCCCACACCAGCTGTTGAACCGCGTACTTCAGCCACCCATGGATAAACTTTACGTCCTGGAAGCTGTCCGCCTTCCCCTGGTTTAGCACCCTGAGCCATCTTAATCTGGATCTCATCAGCGTTAACAAGGTAGTTAGATGTAACTCCAAAACGTCCGGAGGCTACTTGTTTAATCGCACTGCGACGGGAATCGCCGTTGCTGTCCGGGATATAGCGGGCTGGATCTTCTCCGCCCTCACCAGTATTACTCTTACCACCGATCCGGTTCATTGCAATAGCGAGGGTCTCATGTGCTTCCTTACTAATGGAACCAAAGGACATCGCACCCGTCTTAAACCGTTTCATAATGGTCTCCACTGGTTCTACTTCTTCTAATGGAACCGGTTCATAAGCTGACTTGAACTGTAATAAGGAACGAATCGTCAGATGCTTCTCACTTTCACCTTGAACAAGTGCAGCATATTTCTTGTACATCTTATAATCTCCACTACGCACGGAGTGCTGAAGCAGATGAATGGTCTGTGGGTTGAACAAATGATCTTCCCCATCGTTTCGCCATTGATAATCACCACCGGAATCAAGCACTTTATCATTTCCGTCTTTTTCCGTGAAAGCACGGTTATGATGGATAAGTGCCTCGGTTGCTACTTCCTCCAGACCAATACCGCCAATGCGGGANNCGCCCCGGTAGGATTGAATCGTCGAAATCCCCATCTTGGAAAGAATCTTAACTACGCTCTTAGTCGCAGCTTTAATATAGTTCTTCACAGCCTTCTCATGCGATATTCCCCGCAGTAAGCCTTGGCCGATCATATCATCCAAGCTTTCAAATGCCAGATACGGATTGACTGCACTCACACCATTCCCGAGCAGAAGTGCATAATGATGGACTTCACGAGGTTCACCGGATTCAAGCAAAATACTAACTTTTGTCCGTGTTCCTTGCCGGATCAGATGGTGATGCAAGCTAGATACCGCAAGTAGAGCAGGGATCGCAACATTCTCCCTGTCCACACCGCGGTCCGTCAGAATCAGAATGTTATGACCTTTAGCCATAACGCGATCAGCAGCCTCGTTCATACGCTCCAGCGCGATACGCATTCCTTCTGCTCCGAGCTCAGCTGGGAAAAGAATCGGAATAGACATCGACTTGAAGCCTGCACGACGAAC
>DOJM01000276.1:0-157 GCA_003529225.1 Paenibacillus sp. | reverse complement strand
TAGTGAGATTTGGCGACAGCTTTCTGGTTCTGGTTTAAGCAAGTTACGCTCTGGTCCAATCGTAGTCGTAGTAGAGGTAACCAGCTCTTCGCGAATAGCATCGATTGGTGGATTCGTTACCTGAGCAAACATTTGTTTGAAATAGTTATATAGACGC
>DOJM01000149.1:8656-8886 GCA_003529225.1 Paenibacillus sp. | reverse complement strand
GAATTAATACCGAAAATAGTATAGCTAAAAGCGGCTCCTTATTCCCTCGTCGCTCTTCTATCCGCTGCTTGCTCTTTCTGCTTAGTTCAGAGCGCCATGGAAGAATATCCGCCAATTTAGCTGCAGCATCTGCTCCAGAATATAATGCATCGCCCATTAATGCCTTGCTACCTGAAATATAGCCAAAACTCCCCTTAGCTACTGCCAAAGTAACATCGCTGATGATCCCT
>DOJM01000149.1:8174-8437 GCA_003529225.1 Paenibacillus sp. | reverse complement strand
CACGCTTCTTAAGCAGTAGCCAGATCGGACTTGCAATAAAGATAGAGGAGTACGCTCCGAATAGCAATCCGATAACCATCGCAAGCGAGAACATCTTGATGGACTCGCCTCCAAGAATCAACAGGAAGAACGCCGCAATAAATACGGTAAATGCAGTGTAAAGAGAACGCATAAGAGTTTGAGCCACACTCTTATTCACAAGCTCTTTTAAATCCTCATAGGTTTTTTGTTTACCAAAGCGTAAATTCTCACGGATACGGTCA
>DOJM01000149.1:6837-8075 GCA_003529225.1 Paenibacillus sp. | reverse complement strand
AAGCGGAAAATGGAGAAGATTGCAACGACCATAAAGGCATCATGGATCAATGAAACAATAGCTGCTAATGCAAACCGCCATTCAAAACGAATACTTACATAAATGATAATCCCTAGACAAGAAATGAGAACCGCATAGATCGCATTGCGTGCAAGTTCTTTAGACATCTCAGTATCCACAGTGTTAATTTCAAACGATGCTTTATCGTCCAGCTTCAAGATCTCTGCTTTAAGAGCTTCATCTTGTTGCTCATCGAGCACTTGATCATAACGAACGTTGACCCGTTCACTCCCTAACGTAATGCTTGGCTCACTTGAAATCCCTGTTTTTTCAACTGCTGAATTAACCTCTTCCAATGTCAANNGCAACTGTCAGTGCGATAGAAAAGAGATAGAAAAACTTACTCAAATGTACGAAATCAAGCTCTTTCTTAAAGCGCACGAATATCACTCTCCTTAACACCGAAACTCTTCGGTTTGTTCAGCTTACCGGCTTTAACAAGCTGGCTAAGCAACCAGTGAGAGAAATAAAGATTCGTGGCGATACTCAGTACGATTTCCACGATCAGCACCAATGCGAAGCCTTTGACTGCACCTGTACCGAAGGCGAACATAACACCTGCCACAATAACAGTTGTGACATTGGAGTCCATTACTGTCCGGAAAGAGGATTTATTACCTGCTTTAACAGAGGAAAGTACACTTTTACCACTGCGCATTTCTTCCCTTATCCGTTCATTTGTAATGATATTGGCATCGACGGCCATCCCAATACCCAGAATAAATGCGGCTATACCAGGCAACGTCAATGTGAAGTCTGCAAAGACAAAGACAACAATCAGCAGCCATGTATGCAAGATCAGTGCAAAACTAGCCAAGAGACCTGGCAAGCGATACATACCGATCATGAAGATAAGAATAATCAAAGAACCCAAAAGGCCGGCTTTGATCGTTTGATCAAGCGATTGTTTACCAAGTGTTGCACCCACACTTTGGGAGTATTTCTCATTAAGCTTCAGTGGCAACGCACCAAGATTAATGGTATCAGCCAGCTCGCGTGCTTCCTTAATTGTATAACTACCGGAAATAGACGCACTGCCGTCGGTAAGTACTGCTTGTACCGTAGGGTCAGATAGTTTGTTCTCATCCAAATAAATTGCGAGATTCTTTCCTAAGAGGCGTTTAGTAATCTCTGCAAATTTATCCTTGTCTTTTATCTTGATACTGATGATTGGCTGA
>DOJM01000149.1:4404-6748 GCA_003529225.1 Paenibacillus sp. | reverse complement strand
AGTTGTAACCTCTGGTTCACTGGTTCCGAGCGCATTGGCCCGTTTTTCCAAACTTT
The DNA here is from genome assembly GCA_003529225.1 of Paenibacillus sp. Lineage (GTDB taxonomy): Bacteria > Bacillota > Bacilli > Paenibacillales > Paenibacillaceae > Paenibacillus_AQ > Paenibacillus_AQ pseudetheri. Next base: position 6,692 of record DOJM01000149.1, on the reverse strand, counting down.
CTGCTGTTTTCAACAGTGAAGCTTGGGACAACGCTGCTCCCGCTTCCATAGGCTCTGCATGATACAAAATCTCAAATCCGCCTTTCAGGTCAAGACCAAGTCTAACCTTGTCCAGCAGTCCAGGAGTAGTAAATGCCATGACGCCTGTCAAAACCAGCACGGTAATAATAAAGCCCATTAGTCTCTTCATGCTCTAGCTAGTTCCCCTTTCATTCACTCAATATTCCTATTATAGCTACACGCGAAATGACCGTCAATTCACAGCATTGACATAGCTATACTCACACAAAGAAACGGCCGCCCCTGCTCATATCAGCAAGACATCCGTTTATATAGGAGTTGTGAAGTTATTATTCTCTTACTTTACTGCTTTATAAGGCTTTTCGCAAAAAAAGGAGCGAGATGCTTATTGTTCAGTTCAACCCCCGATAAGCTGCAAGAGTCAAATAAGTCATGTAACTATTGGCTTTTAAGGAATAAATATCATTTACCAGCTTATGCAAGGGGGGCATTCCGTCCTTATCATAATTACGACTGATACAATCCCAAATATCCTTGCTGGTTACATACTCATAGCCGAGGAGCCGGAATTCTTCAGCTTTGCTGCGGCACATGGCTTCGATTTCTTCACTATGTTGATCATGATTCCACTGTTCCGATTCCACGTGATGACACCTCCAAAGATCGCTCGTGTTCGTATGCTTACCATACGTATTCGACCCAAGTTCTCTTCTTTCCTCCTTCCGTCACAAAAAGTTACAACTACTAAAACAAGGCATGCCGGGATAGGGGTATTGCATATCCATAAGAATAGACAAGTTGGCCAGCGTTTTATTTCATTTGGGGAAGAAGGCGAGACCTTTGAGGAAACAGAGCTTTATACAAGGAACTTTAATCTTGCTTGCCGCCGGCATCATTAATCGAATGCTTGGATTTATACCCCGAATTGCTTTGCCACGCATCATTGGAGCAGAAGGTGTAGGTCTATATCAGCTCGCGTACCCATTCTTTATCGTGCTGGTTACTGTGATTACAGGCGGACTTCCCCTAGCTATTGCTAAAATGGTGGCGGAAGCAGAGGGAGAAAACCGGCCTGAGAAATCGCGGCAAATTTTACGGACTGGCCTTACTCTTAGCGTCGGACTAGGAATCTTCTTTACGATCGTTGCGCTGGTCAGTGCTTCATGGGTCTCTAATGTGATCTTAACAGACCACAGAGTTTATTATACTTTTATCGCCATGATCCCAATGATTGGAATAGTTGCTGTATCTGCGATATACCGCGGTTATTTTCAAGGTAGGCAGAACATGATTCCATCCGCACTTTCTTCGGTTTTCGAGTCTATCGTGCGAATATTTTTTATGCTGTGGTTCTCTTGGCTGCTGTTACCCAAAGGTATCGCTTTTGCAGCTGCAGGGGCGATGCTAGGCGTAACAGTAGGAGAGATTGGCGGAATGTTAGCCATTCTGTGGCAATATTATGTCATCACGAAAAAGGATAAAAAAACAACCCCCATCCTAGAACAGAAAACGGTTGAGAAGGAAGTTATACCATCTGTTCCAGATGCCGTACAATCAACTTCCCCCATACTGCGGCGTTTACTAGGTGTATCAATTCCTGTTACGGCAAGCCGGCTTGTGGGTNNCACTAGCCGGAATCGCAACAGCCGCCGCGACTGCTCAATATGGGTCTTTACAGGGGATGGTTATTCCCTTACTGTTGCTTCCCGGAGCTTTAACTTCCTCTCTCGCAGTGTCTTTGGTCCCCTCCTTATCCGAGGCTGCCGCGAGAAAGGACTTGCCTACCATTCACAAACGAATGCACCAAGCTCTTCGACTCGCTCTTGTAACAGGGGCTCCCTTTGCTGTTCTTATGTATGTACTAGCAGTCCCACTATGCAACTTGTTATACGGAAATCCGGACACCGCGCCTATGCTAAAACTAATGGCCCCTTTCGCTTTGTTCATCTATGTTCAAGCACCCTTGCAAGCTGCACTTCAAGCTATGGACAGACCGGGCAGGGCACTCATCAATACTCTAATTGGGGCAGTAGTCAAAATCATTCTGATTGTTATATTAACTTCACAGCCAGAATACGGAATCTACGGCGCAATCATCGCCATTATTGTGAACAGCGTTCTTGTTACTCTACTGCACGGGTACAGTGTAGTCAGTCTAATTTCATTATCCTTACGAATAACCGATACCATTAAGACCTTATGTGCAATGATTATCATGGGAGCAGGCGTTCGTTATGTATACATCTCCATTCCCATTTCAGAAGCAC
>DOJM01000149.1:1568-4397 GCA_003529225.1 Paenibacillus sp. | reverse complement strand
TTCGGTCTCAGTCTATTAGCTGGCCTTATTTCCCTCCGTGATTTGGATCGACTGCCTTTCATTAAGCGTTGGCTTTAGAATGACTATCGGGTATCCAAACGGTCAACATAAACTCGGCCTTTATGGTCAATGGAACAAAGAAATACATCCCGGAAATCTGAAACTCCCTTTTGTCGGATCTGGGTTCTTAGCCAGAACCTTGTTTTTCCTATCATCTCTAAATTATGATCCTGGACCTTTCCATCCATAATCAATGGAATAGGAAGCCCTTCATATCTGATTTTGTTCTTTGGCAGCTTAATTTTCTGACTGCTTACATCTGTATCCTCATCGGTCTTATTGTTCTCAGCAACTGAACTGCTATTGCCTGTTTGATTGGGTGATGAACTTCCTTTGTCTTTCTCGAAAACGGTAAGCTGACCACTGGGCTCCAGAATCGCAAATTCCANNCGGGGCTAGCGATGTTCTGACCACGCAATTGCTGCAGCAAATCATCAATATTGTACCTTTGTTTACGCATCTCTCCCCGGTGCAGCTTGCCTCCAGAAATAAGTATGCTCGGTTTGCCGTCCATTAACAGCCGAATCTTTCTGCTCTTAAGACTGAGCTGGGCAACCAGTACTTGAATGATAACCAGTGTGGCCATCGGAACCAGACCTTCGTAAATTGGGCGCTTAATATCCTCAATCACAAAAACAGCAATCTCAGCAATCATAATTGAGATCGTTAGATCAAATACAGATAACTTACCGATTTCCCTCTTCCCCATGATTCGCATGCACAGGAATATGAAGAAATACATCAGCACGGTCAAGAAAATATGGGTAGTGATATGCTGGGACATATAGCTTCGCTCCCCTCCACTCTCACCCGCAGACTTGTTTTCTCGGGCGGATTAATGTAACCCTATTCTGACCGCTCAGCACAGGGAACATTCGGAAGCTTACCTATTAATTAATGGTAAAAAGGCTGCAATGCCCATTCTTGTACTATTGGGGCAAGCCTCCCCATACAATGAATAATAACTTATGTAGATTTTTTTCTAAAAAAACTTTAGGAGGTTGTACCATGTATTTAATCCGGCGCCTGTTCTCATGGAGAATAGCCAATCCTGTATTGTCTGGCCTATGTCGATCATTCCTCTGGATGCTGCTTGGCGCGTTTGTCCTCTCTCTTTTATTATGGGGCAGCGGTATGAAGGAGCAGGATCTCTCGATGTATACTTATATAGTGCACGGCATAGCCGCAGCATTCGGAGGACTAACCGCCGGTCGCAGAGCCACGAACAAAGGCTGGTATCAAGGAAGTCTTACAGGAATCTTTTATGGGATTATCGTTCTGTTAATCGGATTTCTGGCACTGGATAGCTCACCCTCTGGTGTTGACCTTCTTTGGGTTCTAGCTGCTGCAGCAATTGGTGCACTTGGCGGAATGTTTGGGGTAAATTTACAAAAAAGCTAAAATTATTATTTCATTAAATTCGAAACATTCCTTGGAAATATGTTAAACTGTGATCATCTGACTTCATAAAGAGAATCAAGGAGGCTTCGAATGCTTTGTTTTACCAATCAATGAATCATATTGTTTTGTACACAGTTGCATTAGTAGTGATATTAGTATGGATTGGCGCTCGGCGAAATCCAATCATGGCATTAGTTGAAATTGGGAAAGAGATGCTGCGATCCTATAAGTTTCTGCTACTGATGGTAGGCATGTTTGGTGTACTGGTCATGAATAAATACGAACTACAAATTGAAGAAAAAATGCATCTAACCTCAGACTATACATCATTTGTATTTGGACTAGAGGGACATTTTGTCCAAGCTTTTCAGGATATATTCTTTAGTCCATGGCTAACGCCTATCATTGTCTTCTTCTACATTTTCATGCTTCAATCTGTACTAGCAGCTTCTCTAGGTGTCTATCTGTTAGATAAGAACCGTGTGATGCTGTACGCTACCTGCTATGCTATTATCATTAACTATGCTGTAGCCATTCCATTCTACCTATACTTCCCTGTAAATGAGGTATGGTCCTATGTACCTGCAGGTGTTAGATTTACTATGCTGGATGTATTTCCGAAGTTTGAGCAAGAGTACCGCCCTCTATCCGGTCTCAACAACTGCTTCCCGAGCCTACATACGTCCATTTCCGTTACGATGGCGTTACTTGCATTCCGTTCAGGAAACCGCAGGTGGATGGCCATTACGAGTATTTCTGCGGTAGCAATCGTCTTTGGTATATTCTATCTTGGCATTCATTGGCTTACAGATATGATAGGCGNNCTAGCTTCAACAGTTGGTGTACAGCTTGCCAAATTAACCTTACGGGGGCATAAAGAATCGCTCACAGTTCGCAGCCGAATAACAGATATGCGTTAAACCAATAGATCACGATGAAGGATGAACGTCAAAAAAGCGGTGTCACTCTCTTTAATGAGAAGACACCGCTTTTTTATGTACTTATTAATAACGAAACTATACTTTCTCCTCCACGTCCGTGGCAACGGAGTGACTAATGGAACCGCGATCAAAGGTCAGTTTAGTTACATCATTGACCCGTAGAACCACGATATCATCGGAAATCTCCATGATCGTACCGTGAAGACCACCAATAGTAACGATTTTATCGCCTTTTTTCAGAGACTTCAACATTGCATTACGTGTTTTGGTCTTCTTCTGTTGCGGGCGAATCAGCAAGAAGTAGAATACTACAAACATAAGTACGAATGGACCTACAAGACCCAGTATACTACCTCCGCCTGTTGTTGCTGCATATTGAAACATATTTCTCCCCCCTTTCAAAGCACATTAAAACATGGATCTCAAT
>DOJM01000149.1:0-1520 GCA_003529225.1 Paenibacillus sp. | reverse complement strand
CATCGGCTTTGATTAGATGGCGCAAATAAGCGCGGGAATAATTCCGGCATGTATAGCAGTTGCACTCCGGATCAAGCGGCCCAAAATCGCGGGCATACTTTGCGTTGCGTACAACGAGTCTTCCCTGACTGGTCATCGTTGTTCCATTACGAGCAATACGGGTAGGCAGAACACAGTCGAACATGTCCACTCCCCGGATTGAACCTTCCAACAGCGCATCCGGTGAACCAACGCCCATCAAATAGCGAGGTTTGCCTTGTGGCAGCAGGGGAACTGTATAATCCAGCACTTCATACATTAGCTGCTTGGACTCTCCGACGCTGAGCCCTCCAATAGCATACCCCGGGAAATCCATGGAAGTCAAATCTGCCGCGCTCTGACGGCGAAGATCCTCATACATACCTCCTTGAACGATAGCGAACAGCCCTTGATCATTCGGGCGAGCATGACTTTTCAGGCAACGTTCCGCCCAGCGTGTTGTACGCTCCAATGATTTTTTCACGTAGTCATATTCCGCTGGGAATGGAGGACATTCATCGAATGCCATCATGATATCAGAGCCAAGTGCGTTCTGAACTTCCATAGCTACTTCAGGAGACAGGAACTTCTTGTCCCCATTTAGATGGGAACGGAAATGAACGCCTTCTTCGGTAATCTTGCGCATGTCACTAAGCNNAACCCCGCCGCTATCCGTTAGAATGGGACGGTCCCAGTTCATGAACTTATGTAGTCCGCCTGCTTCACGAACAATATCATGGCCCGGTCTCAGGAACAAATGGTACGTATTGCTCAAAATAATATGAGCATCCATCTCTTTCAGTTCTTCAGGACTCATTGTCTTGACTGTAGCTTGTGTGCCGACTGGCATAAATGCAGGTGTCTCAATCACACCATGTGGAGTGTGGACTCTTCCAAGTCTTGCTCCGGATTGTTTGCACGTTTTGATGTGCTCATAAGTAATTGCTGCCATAAGTTAACCCATCCTCTTACCTTAGTAAATAAACATTGCATCTCCAAAGCTAAAAAACCGGTACTTCTGCTCTATCGCTTCTTCATAAGCAGCTAGAATATGTTCCCGACCTGCCAAAGCACTAACCAACATCACCAAAGTAGACTTTGGCAAATGAAAATTAGTAATTAACGCATTAACTACACTAAACTTATAGCCCGGATAGATGAAAATATCCGTCCAGCCACTACATTCCACTAGTGGACCGCCTTCGCATTGTCTTCCGACTGTTTCAAGTGTCCGACAAGAAGTCGTCCCTACCGCTATAATGCGGCCACCTTGTTCCCTGGTGGCATTTATAGTGTCTGCTGTTTCTTGAGACATTACAAAATACTCTGAATGCATAACATGCTCTTCAACCTTCTCAACAGACATCGGACGGAACGTTCCGAGACCTACATGAAGTGTAATATAAGCAATATTTACACCCTTGGCTTCAATCTGATCCAACAGCTCTTTGGTGAAATGAAGCCCTGCTGTAGGAGCAGCAGCTGATCCCTCATGCTTAGCA
>DOJM01000177.1 GCA_003529225.1 Paenibacillus sp. | reverse complement strand
GGCTCACGAGACACGGGATCAACCTTCAAGCCCGCGATCTCTACAAATATAATAAATATAGATGGAGGGATTTAGCATGTCGGTGATTGAAAAAGAAGTAAATGAAGTGAAATCCGGTTGGAGAAGTTTTGCAAAAGGTAAATGGTCCAAGAAAGTTGACGTTAACAACTTTATCGCAAGTAACATTAAGCCTTATGAAGGTAACGAAGAGTTCCTCGTAGGTCCTACTAGTAACACAACTGAACTATGGAAGATTATTTCTCAACTGAGCAAGGAAGAAAGAGAAAGAGGCGGCGTATGGGATGTTTCCCTAGATACTGTCTCCACAATCACTTCACATGCTCCAGGCTATATTGACAAGGACAAGGAACAGATTGTAGGCGTGCAGACTGACGCTCCTTTCAGACGTTCCATTCAGCCATTCGGCGGGATCAAGATGATGGTCGATGCTACGAAGGCTTATGGCTTCGAGCTTCCACAAAACATAGTTGACATGTTCACGAACATTCGCAAAACGCATAACCAAGGCGTATTTGATGCATATACACCAGACATGAGAGCAGTACGTAAATCCGGCGTTATCACAGGTCTTCCTGATGCTTACGGCCGCGGACGTATTATCGGCGACTACCGCCGCATTGCTCTGTACGGTATTGATTTCTTGATTAAAGACAAAAAGCAACAACTAACTGAGCTTGAAGTTGATTCCATGACAGAAGAAGTAATTCGTTTGCGTGAAGAGCTGTCTGAGCAAATTCGTGCACTGGGCGAATTGAAAGAAATGGCAGCAGCTCACGGTATGGATATTTCCAAACCAGCGACGAACTTCAAGGAAGCTACTCAATGGGTATACTTTGGATATCTGGCAGCAGTTAAAGAACAAAATGGTGCGGCGATGTCCCTGGGACGTGTTTCTTCCTTCCTAGACATCTATGCAGAACGCGATATTGAAGAAGGTACTTTGACTGAAGAACAAGTACAAGAAATTGTCGATCATTTCGTAATGAAACTGCGTATCGTGAAATTCTTGCGTACACCTGACTATAATGACCTGTTCTCCGGCGACCCTACTTGGGTAACTGAATCCATCGGTGGTATGGCTGAAGATGGAACCACTCGTGTTACCAAGAACAGCTTCCGTTTCCTGAACACCCTGTACAACTTGGGTCCAGCTCCGGAACCAAACTTAACTGTTCTGTGGTCCGAAAGATTGCCTGAAGGCTTCAAAAAATATTGTGCTAAGGTTTCCATCGAAACTAGTGCAATTCAGTATGAAAATGACGATCTAATGCGTCCATACTGGGGTGACGATTATGCTATTGCTTGCTGCGTATCTCCAATGCGTATCGGTAAACAAATGCAGTTCTTCGGCGCTCGTGCCAATCTGGCAAAAGCTTTGCTGTATGCTATTAATGGTGGTAAAGACGAAAAATCCGGAGCACAAGTTGGACCGGAATTCCCAGCGATCACTTCTGAATATCTGGATTATGACGAAGTAATGAAACGCTTCAAACCGATGATGGAGTGGTTGGCTAAGACTTACGTTAACACTTTGAACATCATTCACTATATGCATGACAAATATTCTTACGAACGTATCGAAATGGCACTGCATGATCGCGACATTCTGCGCACGATGGCTTGCGGTATCGCTGGTCTGTCCGTTGCAGCTGACTCGCTGAGTGCTATTAAATACGCGAAGGTTAAACCCATCCGTAACGAACAAGGTATTGCAATTGACTTCGAAACCGAAGGCGAATTCCCTTGCTACGGTAACAATGACGATGCTGTAGACAGCATCGCAGTAGAATTGGTTGAAACCTTCATGACAATGATCCGTAAAAACAAAACTTATCGTGATGCTGTGCCAACTCAATCGGTATTGACCATTACTTCGAATGTAGTGTACGGTAAGAAGACAGGTACAACACCTGACGGACGTAAAAAAGGCGAACCTTTTGCACCAGGTGCTAACCCAATGCACGGACGCGACAAGAAAGGTGCTCTGGCTTCACTGAACTCTGTAGCCAAACTGCCTTACTCCGATGCACAAGATGGTATCTCCAATACGTTCTCCATCGTACCTAAGGCACTGGGTAAAGACGATGAATCCTGTAAGTCTAACCTGGTACACATGATGGACGGATACTTCCATAACAACGCTCAGCATTTGAACGTTAACGTATTTAACCGTGAACAGCTGATGGACGCGATGGATCACCCAGAGAACTATCCGCAATTGACTATCCGCGTATCCGGTTATGCAGTTAACTTCATCAAGCTGACTCGCGAACAGCAGATGGACGTAATTAACCGTACGTTCCATGGTTCGATGTAATTCGTTCCTATTTATAAAGATCTTTGATTTAAATTCTACACTGAAATAGTTGCAAGGAAGATACCGCCCTTGTCTCAAGGGCGGTAATATCTTGTTTGAAAATGGTTAAAATTTTAAATTTCACAGCCGCGATTAAGGGGAATGACAGTCTCAAGGACAGGGAACTTCTTCGTGAAAGAGGGACTGTTAGTCTGTCGTGGCGAAAGGATGACATCCTATGATTAAAGGTCGCATACACTCTTTGGAAACCTTTGGGACCGTTGACGGGCCTGGTATTCGTTTTGTCTTATTCATGCAGGGCTGCTTGTTGAAATGCCAATATTGTCATAACCCTGATACTTGGGCTTTAGATGAAGGCAAAGAAATGAGTCTGGAAGAAGTGCTTTCCGAGATCGAGCCTTATTTGAACTACTATC
>DOJM01000338.1:4231-4429 GCA_003529225.1 Paenibacillus sp. | reverse complement strand
TGCTATACGATCTGGGACTACTGAATACCGGAAGTAAAATTATCGCTTATGCCAGCTTTGGGATTTGCCTGCTCGGGATATCTTATCTTTATCAAAAGGTATCAAACAAAATGGAGGAGGGGCAGGCAGCGACGGAGAATGTGACTAAGGGGTAACTTACAATGTGAATCATGGGAAGGAAGACGGGGATGTATCAGA
>DOJM01000338.1:2772-4171 GCA_003529225.1 Paenibacillus sp. | reverse complement strand
TTTTTGCGGGAGAGGGATCTTCAACTTGATGAAGCTGCACGGAGCTGCGAGTATCCGGATTTCGTAATGGAGGAAGTGTTTCGGTCTGTGGCCCGTCAATTAGGTGGAGAACCGGATCAAGCGTGGTTATATGTAACCGTGAGGTGGCTACGGACGTTATCGATGGCCCATATCTCTCTATATGAGGGTGTGACTGAAATTCTACAAACGTTAAGAGAACGAGGCAAAAAGGTATTCTTGCTCTCCAACGGGCAGAAGACATTTATTGAGGCAGAGTTAACTATGCTCGGAATCATACATCTATTTGATGGCATTGCGATCTCTTCGGAAGCAGGGGTGAGCAAGCCTGATCCGCTATTTTATCGCTATTTAGTCGAAAGGTATGGAGCGGATTTGAGCTCAGCCATTATGATTGGAAATGATCCTCGTACGGATATTGAGGGTGCTCTGAAGGCAGGGATCGATTCCTGCTACATTCACACGGCTTCTTCACCGTCCGATATGGTTGTGAAGAGTACGTATTCTATATGGGATGGTGGTTTGCGGCAAATCCCAGGCTGGAGCTCATAGTTGAACTAAAAAGTCCCCGTCCCCGGCTTCTTACTCACCGGTTACGGGGACTTCGTATGATCACAACGCCGTTTGTTTATGCTTGATTAGATTACGCCTTCAGCCAACATAGCATCGGCTACTTTCTTGAATCCAGCGATGTTCGCTCCTGTAACGAGGTTGCCGGACTGTCCATACTGCTCGGATGCATCTACAGACTGTTGATAGATGGAAACCATGATCTCATGCAGCTTCGTATCAACTTCTTCAAAGCTCCAGGACATACGCATGCTGTTTTGGGCCATTTCAAGCGCAGATACAGCNNACACCATTCTCAATCAGTTTCAAAGCCATAGCTTCATCAATCTCATTCTGAGTAGCACTCGGAAGGGCGATATCACAAGGAATAGTCCAAATTTGTGTGGAATCTTCGGTATACACTGCGTTAGGGTGTTCATTCACATATTCGCTAATCCGTTTTCTTTCGACTTCTTTCAGGCGGCGGACAGTTTCGAGGTTAATGCCGTTTTCATCATAGATATATCCAGCGGAGTCACTACAAGCTACGACTGTTGCACCTAGCTGTACAGCTTTTTCAATCGCATAGATCGCTACGTTACCAGAACCGGAAACAACAACGCGACTTCCTTCAAAGGAAAGGCTTTTTGCTTTCAGCATCTCGTTTACGAAATAAACTGTACCGTAACCAGTAGCCTCTGTCCGAGCCTGACTTCCGCCGTAACCAATACCTTTACCAGTCAATACGCCAGCCGGATATCCTCCGCGGATCCGCTTGTATTGTCCGTACATGTAGCCAATCTCACGACCACCTACACCGATATCTCCTGCA
>DOJM01000338.1:1021-2671 GCA_003529225.1 Paenibacillus sp. | reverse complement strand
GTCCAATGGCACTGCTGAACTGTACACGATATCCACGGTTAACTCTGACCTTGCCTTGATCATCTGTCCATGGAACACGGAACATAATCAAACGTTCTGGCTCAACCAATCTTTCCAGAATGGCATTCTCCTGATACTTAGGTTCAGCAGCCAGGATTGGAAGCAAAGATTCAAGGATTTCCTTTACAGCCTGATGGAATTCGGGCTCGAAAGGATTACGCGCAACAACCTGTGCGTATACGTCTTCGATGTAACGATGTGCCTTGTTGCTGTTTGTGTCTAATTGCTGGGAAGATACAGAGCTCATGAATTCAACCGCCTTTTCTAGTATTCAATTTGGTCCAACACTTTTTTTATATTTTGGCACAAGTCAATGTTCCTCACAACTGTTTTTATTAAATAACTTACCTGAAGTGGAATGTTGTAGAGCCTGTGATAGCAAGAAAAGTGTGAACAAACCGCGGTATACTTCGCGTAATGACGCGTTAAAGCGTGAAATATGCTACAATGGATGTGTAATAATTTTAGGGAGATGAAATTTGAAAAATGAGTGACAAATTAAACGAGCAGGAATTAGTAACCGTATTATCTGCCAAAACCAAAGTAGATCCTAAATTAATTCGTTTAGTATTGAAGCATGAACAGACCTTTATCAATAACGCCAAGGCCAATGCCAAAGGCGAGGTAGACATCGACAATGATGATCTGGTGGACTATGTTGTTGCCCAGCGTGATGTGAAGCTGGATGAAATCACAGTGGAGACAATTCTTGATGCGGAGATGGACTACTTAATGGATAAAGGGCTGGCAGGATACATCGATTAATCCTTGCATATTTCCGGCTCTAAACCCTTTTGTATAAGAGGATATAGAGCCGGAATGAAAAAAGTAGGCTTTTACATTGCATTTAATGATTTGGTGTGGTACAATGAAATTAATCATAAATTTAACCCTTAATTCACATATTGTAAAAGGTTATCATTTGTGCGTATGAGTCCTTTTCCAATGTGTGAATTTTTATTTGTTCGTACACTACGTAGGAATAAAAGGACATGTGTTAAATAAAATATTGGAGGTAATATTATGCAAACAGGTACAGTGAAATGGTTTAACGCAGACAAAGGATTTGGTTTTATCGAGGTTGAAGGTGGAAGCGACGTATTCGTACACTTCTCCGCAATCACAGGCGACGGATTTAAATCTTTGGACGAAGGCCAACGCGTTGAGTTCAACGTAACTCAAGGCGCTCGTGGACCACAAGCCGAAAACGTTGTAAAACTGTAATTCGAAAATTAGGCTGCCCTTAACACAAGTTGAGGGCAGCTTTTTTATTTTTCATCTTATGAATCTGCCCCTAATAGGGTGGCGAAATTGTCTCGATTCGATCCAAGGAGGGGTACTTATGTATTTTCGTAAAAAAGCACTGGAGGATCTTCCGCAGGAAGACACAGCCATTTGGTCTTGTACCAAGGAAGGTTGCACCGGTTGGATGCGCGATAACTTTGCATTTCAGTACGTACCTACCTGCTGGCAATGTAACTCTCCCATGACGAGAAGTATGAAGATACTGCCAATGCTTGTGAATACGAATTCAGATATGAAGGCTATGAAGAAAGGCATCACGATTAAGTAACAGCCTTTACTAAAACC
>DOJM01000338.1:293-959 GCA_003529225.1 Paenibacillus sp. | reverse complement strand
GATAAAAGGCTCAACGGAAGTTCGATTACGAAACGGAACAGCGTCTACCCCAATGGATTCCAGCCATTGCAGCGATTGCTTCATATCCTCATAAGTTACGCGGAAGGCAATATGCCGTAAAGATGGGTGGTATGGCGTTTCTACTTCCTTACCTTCCCAAATACCGATCCAACTCCGACCTTCCTCCATCCAGAAGAATGCAGTTTCCTCATCCCTCCAGGCCATTCTTAATCCCAATTTCTCATAAAATTCGATAGATACCTCAAGATTACTTACTGGTAAATGTGCTTCGTATAGTCCTTTTATCATATTCTCGTCTCCTCGTGCAGGCTTAGCCTGAATTTTATCAAATAACTACCAGGTTCTTCCGTGTATCAGTTCCCATTCTTTCCAGGGTACCATTCCTAGCTCAGGTCTGGGCGGATCAGGCAGTACAGCTAGGAACTCTAAGGAATGGCCATCTGGATCACTGAAATACACGGATACGGCTGGCATCCAGCCAAATACATACAATTGCCCCTTATCATCATCGAGGAAGTTGGAGGTTTCAATCCCCTTGGCCTTCAGTATTCTCCGAATGGGTTAAGGGTAGCCCCAGAACATGTTCATAGAAATGAGCAGATTGTTCAAGGTTAGTTAAAGATGGGTTTCAAACAGTCCTTTGAT
>DOJM01000338.1:0-216 GCA_003529225.1 Paenibacillus sp. | reverse complement strand
GGGCTATTGATTTTGCGAGCTAAATTTAGGAATGATTCTAAGACTAGGCGAAATGCGATCTTCAATTTCTTGATCGCCCTCGTACCCATGAAGCGATAAAAAAGGTGGACCCTTAAGATCTGGTATGACCTTAGAGAACCACCTAAATAAATTCGTTAATTTACAGCTGCAGGGGTAGTGGGAGGCGTGCTGTGTTCTACATCATCGTGCTGAATC
>DOJM01000173.1 GCA_003529225.1 Paenibacillus sp. | reverse complement strand
TAGCCGTTGGCTCTGGTGTTGTAACTACTAGGCAATCGTCCGCAGAGGTTATAAACTTCATCGTTTCCTTAGATAATCCAGCACCTGTATCGAACAAAATATAATCCATGCTGTCCGCTATAAGGGCTATCTGGGCTGTGAAATAATTAAGGTCTGATTCCGAAAGAGAAAACAACTCATCCATGCCCGACCCACCCGCTATAAAAGGAAGCCCGTTCGGTCCTAACTGAATAATCTGCTCAATATCCGCTTCTCTTTTTAACAGATGATATAGGTTATACTTCGCCGACACGCCCATTAACACGTCTATGTTAGCCATGCCAATATCTGCATCGAACAGCAATACTCTCTTTCCCATTGCTTTTAAAGTTAAGGCGAAATTAAGTGTGAAATTCGATTTCCCTACGCCACCTTTACCACTACAGACAGTAATGATACGGGCGGATGTTTCCCTTTTTTCAGCTAGTTTAGGCTCCTGACTGGATACAAGCTGTCTCAAGGATTGTGCCTGATCCATCATGTTTCACCTGATCCAAGAAGCATCTCACTAAGTTGTTCTTTGGAAGCCATTAATAAATCGTCAGGTACATTTTGACCATTGGTCATATAAGATAAAGTGAGAGGGAAATCATTCAGGACGTTAAAGAGTGGTCCATAACTTCCCGTCTCATCTAGCTTGGTAAAAATAACTTTATCCAGCTTGTACCGGCCGAAATGCTCAGCAATCAATTTCATATCACGGCTTTTCGAAGTCAAGCTGAGCACAAGATAGGTCTCACTTCTTAACTCCTTTGCTAACAAGCTTTGCAGTTCTGCTACAAGCATATCATTGCGATAATTCCGTCCAGCTGTATCCATTATTACAAGATCACAACTCTCCAATCGAAAGAGTGCTCTTTGTAAATCTCCGGGAGATTGTACTACCTCTAGCGGAACATTCAGGATAGCTGCGTATGTACGCAACTGCTCCACAGCTGAAATCCGATACGTATCAGAGGTGATAAAACCAACCTTGCGTCCGTTTTTGAATAGCTGTTCAGCCGCAAGCTTGGCTATGGTAGTAGTTTTCCCGACTCCTGTGGGCCCTGCAATATATACAATTTGGGTATCACGTGCAATTCCATCAGCGATTCGCCCTGTCAGGAATCCATCGAGCTGTTCTTTCAAGGACTCCTGAAATTTCTCAGGTCCCCAAGTACGCCCTTCATCCGCCCAACGTTCGGAGATATTACTAATCCACTCTTCAACAAGTACAGTATCCATCTCCTGCTCGATCAAAAGATCTCTAAGCTGCTGGAGACTATCCGGTAACTCTCTTGCCCCTGAAGACTGCCTCGCGATTCGTTCCATCCAAAGCTTCATGTCTCTAATTTCACGAAGAACATCATTCTCAAGCGCCGAGGCAACCTCTGGTGTTTGATCTAACCCTAAAGATTCATATAAGGCTGATACAGAGGTAGCTTCATCTGGATTGGATTCAAGCGATTTCTGATCAGGCTCTGGATGTTTGGCTATCGATTCCTTTACATCAATAGCTTCAGACAAGGCTGCAGCGATTTCCGCAAAGGACCGAGGCTCCTCGGGCTTCTCTAACGTAACAGTGGATGTAGATGGTGTAGATGAAGCTTTTTGGTAAGCTTGCGGGACAGCGCTGCGCGGAATGTTCATCGCAGGCTTCACAAGCTTTTCAGGAGCACTCTCCTTTTGAGCTTTTTCAACAGCCGCTACTACCTCTATTTTTTTCTTTTTAAACAATCCTAAAAATCCGCCAATCTTGATTTCTTTAGTACTTAAAATTACAGCCTCGCTTCCAAGCTCACTTCGAATGGAATGCATGGCGTCAGGCATCGTGTCGACCACATAACGCTTCACTCTCATAAATTCACCACTCCGACGCTTTGTATTTCAATGTTAGGCTCTAGTTCGCTATAAGACAGTACAGGAATATCCTGCATCGTCCGTTCAATNNTCTGTTCACTTAACCGCTGATAGATCGTTTGAGTCGATACTGGATCCAGTGCCAAGTAACTGCCCTGTTCTGATTGCTGTACACTCTCAGAAATTTTCTTCTCCAGATTAGGTCCCACCGTGATAACTTTCAGTGTCTCTCCCACTTGCGAGAATTGCTGAGTAATCTGTCTGGACAAGGATTGACGAACATATTCGGTAAGAATATCAGGATCCTTGGTGTACGTCCCATAGTCCGCTAACGTCTCAAAGATGGTAACCAAATCCCTGATCGATATTTTCTCGCGCAGCAACTTGGCAAGTACCTTTTGCACATCCCCAATCGCCAATACAGATGGAATAAGATCGTCGACAAGCACGGGATAATTATCTCTTAGGTTATCCACCAACATCTTAGTTTCTTGTCGTCCTAACAACTCATGTCCATGCCGTTTAATGAGCTCCGTCAAATGTGTTGCAACAACGGATGGTGGATCTACAACGGTATAGCCTGACAATTCAGCCCGCTCTTTAACTGATTCGTCAATCCATAACGCAGGAAGTCCAAAGGATGGTTCAATGGTCTCAATACCGTTTATAGATTCATCATCATAGCCTGGGCTCATGGCCAAGTAGTGATTAAGTAATAATTCACCGCCGCCGACTGTATTTCCTTTAATTTTTATGACATATTCATTCGGTTTTAGTTGAATATTGTCGCGAATGCGAATAACAGGCACTACAAGACCCATTTCAAGGGCACATTGCCGTCGAATCATGATGATACGATCTAGCAAATCGCCACCCTGACCTGTATCTGCCAAAGGTATAAGACCATAGCCGAACTCGAATTCAATAGGATCTACAGAGAGTAAATTAATTACACTTTCCGGACTTCGTACCTCTTCAATCTGTTTCTCTTCAACAAGCTGCTCTTCGGCAATCTGTTTTCGATTTAAATTTTGTCCCATACTATAGGCTGCAAAAGCCAGCAAACCAGCTAGCGGGAGCGTAGTAATCATATGTATAGGTGTAAAGAGACCTAGAAAAGCAACAGTAACTGCAACAATATATAACAATTTTGGATAGGAGAGTAACTGACCTGTTAATTCTTCTGCCAGATTACCTTCCGATGAAGCTCTAGTAACGATAAGACCTGCTGCAGTCGAAATGAGCAAAGCAGGAATTTGGCTGACTAGACCGTCCCCGATCGTCAATACGGAATAAGTAGATAACGCAGTGGAGAAATCCATTCCGTGCACAACCATACCGATAATAAATCCACCAATGAGATTGATCAACAGAATAATGATACTCGCAATCGCGTCTCCTTTAACGAATTTACTCGCACCATCCATGGCTCCGAAAAAATCCGCCTCCCGCTCAACATTGCGGCGACGCTCACGTGCCTGTGTTTCGTTAATCATGCCTGCGTTAAGATCCGCATCAATACTCATCTGCTTGCCGGGCATTGCATCCAAGGTAAATCTCGCCCCTACCTCAGCTACACGCTCAGACCCTTTAGTAATAACAATAAACTGAACTACTACCAAAATCAGAAACACGATAAATCCAACGGCAATTTGTCCACCAGCGATCCAGCTTCCGAAAGTAGATACCACGGAACCGGCATTTCCATAAGTCAGGATCAATTTCGTTGTCGAAATGTTTAGTGACAGACGAAACAATGTTGTAACAAGCAATAATGAAGGAAAAATTGAAAATTCGAGTGCATTCTTCGTGTTCATAGCAACTAATATGATAATTAATGCTATAGAGATATTAATAACTAGCAAAACGTCCAAAAGCCAGGACGGGATAGGCAGAATCATCATAAGCACGATACCGATGATGCCTAGCAAAACTGTTAAATCTTTAGCTTTCAATGTCCTAACCCCCCGCCTTATTTCCTCTTACCTTTAAGTTTATATACATATGCCAGCACTTCAGCTACAGCCTGAAACAGATCATTTGGAACGACATCTCCAATTTCTGCTCTTTGGAATAATGCCCGTGCCAGCGGTTTGTTTTCCATAGTCACGACGCCATGTTCTTTAGCCAGCTCCCGAATACGAAGTGCTACATAATCCTGCCCTTTTGCAATAATCTGTGGCGCCTCCATTGTGGAGCCATCATATTTTAGCGCANNNNGTTCCCTGATCTTACCTTTAATTAGAGGGTCACCCTCCATTTTTTTGTATTCATCCTTGATATCCTGCTTGGACATTTTCAGGCTTTTTTCGTGCTCGTACTTCTGATACATAAAATCTAGAAAAGCCATAATTAGCAGTGCAACCCCGATTTTCAAACCAAGACTCATCGTCAGCTTGGCCGCAAACTTAAAAATCCCCTCCGCACTGATATGCGACAGGGATGCAAAGTTCTTCTTTTCTCCCCATAACGTGCTATATACCAGATAAGAAATAATTAGAAGCTTGAATATTGATTTCAGGAATTCTACAAACGAACGCATGGAGAAAATATTTTTGAATCCTTTTATCGGATTAATCTTACTGAATTTAGGAGTAATCCCCTCTCCCGTAGCCATAAAGCCCACCTGCGCCAAGTTGGAGACAAGCGCCATAACAAACGTAATTCCAAGTAATGGAGCTAGCAAAATCAACATTTGCAATCCATACTGATTAAATAGC
>DOJM01000620.1:1922-3259 GCA_003529225.1 Paenibacillus sp. | reverse complement strand
ACACAGAGTATAGTAATTTTCTTGTGAACGCATTACAATATATGGGTAATCAGCGATTAAGAGAGAAAGAAGGTATGCCCAGTATGTCTACTAAACGTAAACCACCAACTTTGCAGCAAAAGAAAGAAGAAGTTAACCGTAAAGCGCTAATGTGGATCGGCGTCAGTTTAACTTTACTAATTCTTCTAATCATCGTTCTGTTTATCGTTGCAGGAAACTAATTCAGCCAGTGGTATACTTTGTGGGGGTTGGTCTGATCATGCTTAGCAGTAGAGCTGAAGCGTTTAGCCGGCACAAGCTGCTTTTCAGGCAGAACCCCTTTACTAATCACTACTGTTGTACCTTTAGGAATCAGCGCGAAGAGCTCCTCAACATCTTCTCGGCCCATTCGAATACATCCAAGGGATTCATCCTTACCAACACTGTCAGGCTCATTCGTGCCGTGAATAGCATAATTACTGTCCGAAAGCTGAAGCCCTCTGCTACCGAAATCCCCATCATCTCGACCATTTGGATTGACTACTTTATCTGTAATCACGAAGTTGCCCTCCGGTGTCTTATCTCCGCCAAGTCCTACCGCATAGTTTCGTAGAATAATAGAACCGCTGACTACCGCCAATCGGTGATTTTGTTTATCCACAACGACCCTTAGCGGCTGATCAAAAAAAGGAACGTCACTCGTAACACTTCCACTCACACTTAATGCTGTCGGTATACGCCTCACACCATCGTTAGATGAGCTTGAAGGTTCCGCTGTGTCTTCTGTTCCCAGTGCCATCTTGTTCTTAGCCACCGCTTTAAGAGGGCTGAATTCCCGCTTCATGACGGTTGTCGTCCCACCTATCCAGTTCTCAGGAAAAGATCCCGTCAAATCCGCTAATGTATCTGGAAGCTTCCCTTTAGCATCTTGATAAGCCCGGATTGCACTCCATAGTGTGGCAAGTTCCTCTTGGTCACCCTGCCATTCAACTCCATCCTTGGCGAGTTGCCCTTGCTCTGGCGGCTCACATGCACATACCTTAGGATCGTAAGACTGATACACCATCCGTCCCTTTCCATTCTTTTGCAGTGTGAAATTTAGCGGAAGCTTCTCTTNCCAGAACAGCCACTTTCCCTCTCGCTCCATCCCTAACGCAGCAGCTTCAAAAGGTTCTTTACGCATTAGCATTTTCGCCATTAACTTCCCTTGCGAAGCCGCAGCTGCATTCTCTTGCGCTGTATACATCACTTTTTTCGCCTCAACAACAGGCTCTTGGACAGAGTCTTTTGGATCTGGCAGATCTTTGGCTTCAGAAGCTGCCGTGTCTTGAAGGACTTCTTGTTCTCCTGTAACGCCA
>DOJM01000620.1:0-1757 GCA_003529225.1 Paenibacillus sp. | reverse complement strand
TTTGTTATCTGGGTGCATCTGTACATATGCTTTGAGGTGCTGTGAGTTCTTCATCGGAACCTCCGAGAGTTTATAATTCCTACCTTTATTAATATCGGTCAGACATAGCAAAAAAGACATCCCTAGCCGAACAAAATGTTCGCAGAAGATGTCTTTATCTGGTGTCGCACGTTACTCTTTATCGAGTAATTAACCTTCTTTATTAAAAGGTTCGTCCGCAATTTTAATGGAGTCGGTTGGGCAACCATCACAGGAATCTTGGAGATCATCAAACAAATCGTCCGGAATCGCTGTCACACCGCAGTTTTTGTCATTTTCGTAAATAACTTCTGCCAAACCTTCATCATCGTAATCAAAAATATCAGGAGCCGTTGCGCCACANNGCAATACTGCGCTGTTGAACCAGCGTCTTATTTTTCTCATATTAATATAAAAAGAATACAATTTCAATTGATTTTCTATACGTTTGCATTTCTGACGCATTCTATAGTATCAATTTCGACACGTTTTATCAATCTTTATCTGACTCAACAGACAACAGATTATCCTTTTGCAGTGAGGTGCCTCGTTCCTTATGATTACGGAGCCTTGCAGAATGGGAGTCACTTAACATCCCAGCGGTCAAAACTGCATTTTCACCAAACTTATTGCGAAGCATATCCATGGCCTTGGTCAGTGACTCTTTCTTAGGCTGCTGTTCGTAATCGAACAAATCCAGCTGAATTGCAGAATCCTCTTTAGCGATTAATCCTTGCAAGGTCACACCAAGCAGTCGAACGGGCTTCTCCCCATTCCAATGTCGAACATAAAGATCACAGACAGACTTGTAGATATCTTCTCCACTCTCTGAAGGCGCCTCAAGCTGCCGCGAACGGGTAATGGTCTTCATATCCGGCGTCCGGATGGTAAGCTGTACACCCGAAGCCACAAGCCCTTGCTTCCGCAAGCGCCGTGCTACCTGATCACTTAGATTCAGCAAAATGGGGCGTACCTCAGCAAGGCCAATAACATCCCGCGGCAGTGTAGTGGTGTGTCCGATCGACTTACTTTGCTCCCGCTCAGGGTTTACTATCCCATGATCGATGCCGTTCCCTGCACGTTTTAGCCATGAGCCCATAACTCCAAAATTCTCAACCAGCATTTTCTCATCAGACGCCGCTAATTGTCCAATGCTGTAAATTCCAAGCTTACGGAGCTTCTCTGCCGTTTTTCCACCGATACCGAACATTTCATTACATGGCTTGTCCCATAAAATCTTAGGCACATCACGCAGCCGCAGCACCGAAATACCATTTGGCTTTTTTAAATCTGAAGCCATCTTCGCCAGGAGCTTATTTGGAGCAATACCAATGGAGCATGGCAAGCCCAATTCTTCCATTATACGGCGCTGAATGGTTTCCGCAATTTCCATAGGCGTACCGAATTGCCTGGAGCCAGTTATATCTAAGTAACATTCATCTATCGACACTGCTTCCAATAATGGTGTATAGCTATAAGCAATCTGCATAAACGCATTAGNNCGATGAGCGATGGACAAATACGAAGCGCCTTTTGAACCTGCATACCCGTCGAGATCCCCAATCTGCGGGCGACATACGAACAAGTAACAATAATCCCTTTCCGTAATTCAATGCTACCCGCAACCGCAGTAGCCTTACCTCTGAATTGGTCAGGATCTTCTGCCTCATGTACCGAGCAATAAAAAGCATTTATATCCACAAGCAGGATAACCCTGCCGCTCGTTGGATAATACTGAT
>DOJM01000334.1:7577-7900 GCA_003529225.1 Paenibacillus sp. | reverse complement strand
CTGGCGACGATTCAATATCCGCTTCACTGTAACAAGGATATTCCCAATCCAAATCGATTCCATCGAACGGGAAATCTGTTACTACTTGCACAGCCGATGCTGCGAATTTCAGACGTCCTTCTTCGGTAGAAGCAGCCTCAGAGAAGCCCCCATTCCCCCATCCGCCAACGGAGAGCACCAGCGTCAGATTCGGATACATCGCTTTCATCTCTTGTAGCTGGTTCGTGCATTTCAAATGTGCTGTTGTAATCTGATCATCTTTCACATAACCAAATGCAACGTTGAGATGCGTTAACTTCATCAAGTGGTCACGCGTTAGCTCA
>DOJM01000334.1:7368-7551 GCA_003529225.1 Paenibacillus sp. | reverse complement strand
TCACGTAGCCTGCTACAATCATTTGTTGATCCATCCTTTCACACCCTGGTTAAGATTTGAATCGCTTCCTTGCTCGCTGCAATCTTATATCCTGATGACATGTACCGAATCTGATCTTCACGGTCCACAATGATAAGATGCGGGAAGCCCGCTTCACTCGCTTGGGACGATGCAAAGAATTCC
>DOJM01000334.1:6906-7134 GCA_003529225.1 Paenibacillus sp. | reverse complement strand
AAAGTCGTTCCACCTTGCCGTACACTGGAATTTCCAATGTGGATTGACGATACTTCATGACCAGCTTCTTCTCTTCCCCTTCTACAATATGGAAATAAGTGAACTTTATAAGCACAGTGCCATCCTTTAATCGTACGCCTGTCGTCAGACGGTATGCTCCCTGCTCAACCTCAAGTGGTGTATCATATAGGTCATTTGCGCCATGTGGGAAACATAAGGTTTTATAAA
>DOJM01000334.1:6314-6769 GCA_003529225.1 Paenibacillus sp. | reverse complement strand
ATCATCCACCATAAATTGCGGCTTGGATTCAATGGGATGAATTCGCGCTGGGATTCCTAAACTACGACAAATGGATACGAACATGATATCCAGGGAACTGCGATCGCCTACGCGCAATTCAAAGGTACCCACTGCCGTTCCCTTCCCTTTCAGATTCGGAAGGTCTGTCCATATATCCCACGTTTCATCTATAAATTGAACCAGCTTCGTTGGGTCCTGACGGAACAATGCCACTTCATCCGAAGTGAAAGCTTGTTGGAAAAATGTACGATACGGTGTAATCATCTCGTAGTGAACACGAGGACGCAGAATGTAGGGAACGAACACTTCTTCTGTGAGCTCACCACGTACAGCAAGCGAACCAGCCACATGATCTGTAAGGGTTGGAATAAATGTGTCAATTAAATCCTTGTCATTACTACATTCCAATAACCGTAAAGCCCATTCTCCATACA
>DOJM01000334.1:2354-6305 GCA_003529225.1 Paenibacillus sp. | reverse complement strand
ATCTCTACACTGTTACCACGTGCCTTCTGAAGCACTGTCCATACACGATCTTCCGGGAGACCCAGTGTTTCCCCAAGCTTCCTCGCTGCTTC
The DNA here is from genome assembly GCA_003529225.1 of Paenibacillus sp. Lineage (GTDB taxonomy): Bacteria > Bacillota > Bacilli > Paenibacillales > Paenibacillaceae > Paenibacillus_AQ > Paenibacillus_AQ pseudetheri. The sequence continues at coordinate 6,213 of DOJM01000334.1, read as the reverse complement.
TTCTGTCACAAAAGTCGCTTCATATTTCGCACGAATCGAGATTCCTTCCTCCAAACGTTCATTATGTCGCTGGATACGAATTTCAGACAGTTCCTCTAGCACCTCACCTTCACACGCTGGAGGTGGAACTATATCATAATCGACCATCGTTCCTGCAGCGGGCTGATTTTCTTGATTCAGTACAAGCTCAACGCATTCACAGTCCGCCACCGAAATTTTCATTTCCCCCCAAGTACCACCCTTTGCCGCACGAATCATGAGGTCACCGAGACCTGTTTTGAAGGTTGCTTCCCCTTGAGCATTGGTAGGAATGATGGCAATCGGGAAAAGTTCCGCCATGTTATACAATTGGAACTGTACTTCTGCGTCCNNCGTGGAAGCGTAATTGTCCAATACATTAATTTCAGTGAACCACTCATCTGCAAGCGTAATATCTTCTGGACCTCGATAATTAGCGAAAATACGCGTGTTAATTAACATTGCTCTTCGCGCAGGAGGTCCAAACCATCCTTGATTAGGACGGGCTTCCGGCTCACAAGCCCCAATAAAATACCATTCACCGTCTGCCCATGCCTCCACCCATGCATGGTTATCATCACAATGAGCCCAACGTGGCGTATACACTTGACGTGCAGGTATACCTATACTGCGAAGAGCCGCCACAGCTAGTGTGGATTCTTCACCGCAACGACCGCGTGCATTTCGAATCATCGTTAATGGTGAAATCGTTCGCAAATCACTTCCAACATACGTTGCTGCTTCATGACACCAGTAATTCGCCTCAAGTATTGCTTCTGACATGGACAGCTTGCGTGTTCGTTCTGCTAATTGTTCATGAAGAATATGGCGGTGTTCTTCAATGTTTTCGGTATTAACACGGTAGGGCAGTACGAAATGTAAAAATAGATGATCCGGTACCTGCCATGGCATATCTCGGCGAATCTTTAGTGTCGTTCTCACATGATTCAAGAAAAGCTCTCCACTGTAATCCGCCAAATCATTCACTGGCATATACGCATAGAGATACTTCAGAGCAGTTATTTCTTCTTCCGTCAAGTTCTGTTCAAAGATTTGAAATAACTGGGTTGCACGTGCCTTGGCCAAGTTCTTCTTCTCCTGGAATTTACGTTCAATCACTTCCATGTCCACTTACTCCTTCCATAGAAATCCGTCCTCACGAATGTAAAGTCGAGCATTCATATCTGATGTTGGTGCAGATATTATAAATGTTCTCGTCGTTGTTTCAATGCTCGGCTCTATGGTCCAAGTATCTTCTTCACACAATGCATTAAAATCAGATGTGAACATGCCGTGTGTTTCGTAATAGTTCCGCTCACGATAATAGAGCTTCCGTAATTCCCATTTGATATGTTCATCCCGAGGGATGTCAAACTGATATGGACCCGCTTCATTCACGAATACAACATAACCCCACAGTTCTGGATAATGCATATTAATGATTCCTTGTGGTGACCATACCCAATTATCCTCAGGATAGGGTTTCCCTGTGTCAGGATTGAGGACCTTACGATACTTGTCATCGACAACCTCGGTACGCCATTCAACTCGTGAAAAATTAACACGCCAACACTCCCCGGCATATGGTGATCGTCGATCCGTAGCACATTCTTTCAAGCAATTCCATGGAATTGCGACTTCAACCGTCCATTTCCGATTGTCAGCGTGCGGGTTATTTAACTCACCTTCGATATGAACAGCCGTCTTCAAGCCTTGGATATCCCAACCGTTAATTGGAGGACCCCCGTCACGATAAGGTTTCACAAGCAATAAGTCCCATACCGTGTTCAAGGCGTTAATCTCAAACTCGTAATATTGATGGGAATCTCCCGTTGGATCTATAAAAATCTCAAAATCATTATCGTAAAAAATAACGGAATCACGTTCTGTCAGCGTTCCCCAGATCTGATCTTCCATCAGCTCTGCACCAAAGTAAAAATACTCATCATCCCACAGCATCTTTACTCTCGTATCCTTTCCTGGCTTCGGACGCAAATCTCCTTCAATATCAACAAACTTTTCTGTCCATGCTGCATGCTGCCAAAAAGGCTTATCTAGCTTTCCATCCAAGACAAGCGACTCCGTCGCTCGTCTGCATAGATAATGATTGGGGGCGTATGAAACAATGTGTGGTTCTGGTACTCCACTTCGATTTACCATGCGAATGCTCCTTTATCCATTAATGTACTTTAGTTGTGCGTTACAACTGCGCCTGAGCCGCCGTACATCTCAATTTCTTCATCGAATTCCAATTTAAGCACCGTCACTTGATCATGCATATCTTCAGGTGTTATCTGAATCCAAGTTGTACCTGGTATGTGAAACCATGGCACACCGCCGTGAATTTCATGGGTAAGCTCCTTGCCTGAGTGAAGCACCGTAATCTTGGTAATGGGATTGCACAGCCCTTTTAGGCAAATATTCTCCCTCGGCGTATCGTAAACGAAGAGGTACAAATTTTTCTTATCCGAAGACAATGTACTGCCACCTAAATAGTAGCGTGTCATAATCCCCTCTTGTGTTCTATAGACGGCTTCTTCATGTGTACGTATCCAATCACCTAGTCCGAGCAAGATCGCTTCCTGCCTAGGATCAATCGTACCATCCTCCATGGGCCCAATATCTAACAGCATATTGCCGCCCATGCTGATACAGTCACAGAACATTCGGATCATTTGATTCAATGATTTATAATTGTGGTCTGTATGCACATAACCCCATGACCTATTTATCGTCGTGCAGAATTCCCACGCACCTTCCGGACGCGTAATCGGAAGTCCTTGCTCAGGTGTCTTATAATCCCCATACCCTTGCAAGCGTGAATTAATAATTAGATCAGGATTAAATGATTTTAAATACTCTTTGAATGCTGGTAACCCCCACTGCTCTGCGCTTCGCTCCCAATCTCCATCGAACCATAACAATTCAACCTGACCATAGTTCGATAACACTTCTCCTAATTGATTACGGTTAAATGCCAGAAATCTCTCCCATCGCTCTGGATCTTGGACACCATCCATCGGACTTGAAAAACGATTTACCTGGCTCAAGTCATCTGGTACGATACCATTCTCATAGACTGAAGGATAATCAGGATGAGACCAGTCAATGAGGGAGTAATACATCCCTACGCGAAGACCTTGATCTCGAATCGCCTCAGACCACTCCTTAATAATATCTCTCTTGGCAGGTGTCGCCTTCATTACGCTCAAATCACTGAACTTCGTATCAAATAATGCTACTCCGTCATGATGCTTCGTCGTTAGAACAGAATACTTGGCTCCTGACTTCGCAATCAGATCTGCCCAATACTTCGCATCAAATTTAGAGGCCGTAAAACCATCCAATTGCTTCATGTAGTCCTCATAAGACATTCTCCCGTTATAGAAAGACCATGATTCTGCAACACCTTGTACCGCATAAATCCCATAGTGAATGAAAATCCCTAGCTTTGCATCAGTGAACCATTGTTGCATCTGCTCTTCCTCCCATAGTTCAACTCGTTATTTTATGCGAAATACATGTGCAATTGGGGCAATTCCCGTAAGCTCGCTCTCTGGTAAATGAACGATCAATCCAGTTGTTGTTCGTTCGAATGTTAGATTCTCTTGTCCGCCAACAAGATCTATTTGCGTCACAGCCTGCTCGAGTGGAATAAAAATCACTTCGCTCACCAAATCCTGCTCTTTCGGGTACAAATGAATGGCATAGGTGATATCACCATTCATCGTGAAATGTGTATTTCCAACGGAGTATGGCGCACATATGCGTGTTCCATAAATCGCCTCACCATGGACTTTGAGCCAACTGCCCATTCCTTTCATCCGATCCATCGCTGTTG
>DOJM01000334.1:2090-2321 GCA_003529225.1 Paenibacillus sp. | reverse complement strand
CGTCTGGTTGTGGTGCGACATTAAGTGCCAGGTTACCACCTTTGGCTACAACTTCAACGAGCAAATGAATTAATTGACGTGTCGTCTTGTAATGATCCTCATACCGATAAGAGAACGCAGTCCCCATCGTAATACAGCTTTCCCATGGGATATGCAGGGGACGCGCGGGCAACGTTTGCTCTGGTGTAACGACATTCTCATAAGGTCCGCCAACGGTACGGTCTGCACTTA
>DOJM01000334.1:893-1997 GCA_003529225.1 Paenibacillus sp. | reverse complement strand
ATCCTGTGGATTATTCTTATTCTGTGGACACACCCATCCCGCATCCAACCAGAGCATTTCAATCCGACCATATTTCGTCATCAATTCCATGATCTGATCATGTGTGTACTGTACGAATTGCTCCCATAGCCATGGATAATCTTGTGTTGGATACGAAGGACCTCGATTCATGAACGTCTCCGTCTCCATACCTGGGGCCCAGTATGTTGGTGTGTGCCAATCCGCTTTGGAGAAGTAGGCAGAGATCCCAAGTCCCTTGGCCCGAAAAGCATCAAATACGTTCTTACAAATATCCGCGTACTTATGTGCATGGAAAGGACAATCCTTACCCGTGATGCGATAATCTGTTGTCTGCGTATCCCACATACAGAAGCCATCGTGATGCTTCGTTGTGAAATTTAAATATTTGAAGCCACCTTCTGCAGCAACCTCTGCCCACTTCTCAGGTTGGAAACGGAGCGGATTAAAGGTTTTATTCAGCCCGNNTGTCCCCAGTGCATCATCAAGCCCAGCTTCTGATCCTTGAACCATTCCAGCTGATCTAATAGCTGCGAATCCTCCGGCTTAACGTACTCCTCCTCTGTGCTGTAATTATGAACTCCTTCAACAACAATTTGCTCCTCGACAACATTAGCGTCATTCATTTGCACGACCTCCCTCCATGCAGCTCTTCTGAGGCTGCGATTCTATTGATTTAGTATGATATATTTTCAAAAAAACATTTGACATAAAAATAAATATCCGCTATAAACATCCTATTATTGAATATAAATAAGTATTCAAGCGCCGATCTATATCTTGCTGTATTCATAGCTTGATAGGAACATCTCCATGTATACTCCATAAAAAGGGGGAATCACGTTGAACCATAACTATTTCAAATCGAAATTATTTCTGAAATTCACCGGTTCGTATCTACTTATCCTTCTTATTCCGCTCGTACTTGTAATCGTTTTTATTTACCGAAATGCTACGGACAATTTGCAAAAGGAGATTGAAAACTCTCACTTTAACCAGCTCACCCAAATTAAAACGGTGGTGGATGGACGCATGGATGATTTAAGAGATATGGCATCACGGATGTCATACGACGATCGTCTCGCT
>DOJM01000334.1:0-829 GCA_003529225.1 Paenibacillus sp. | reverse complement strand
CCAAATTCCCATCCATTCGACTTACAAACATGCTGAATCAAAATTCATCACTCGAGCAAAACGTATTAACCTATATCCTGCCGATCATTCCAAACAGCTCAGATCCGTATGGTTCTGTCATGTATCTTATTAAAGAGAAAGAGTTAGCACATCTGATCGATTCCGTCCTAGGCAACTATCGAGGATTAACGTATATTTTTGATAATCATGGTCGTGTTTTATCCTATAGCGGCCACGGAGATACGGCTAGTCAACAGGACATCCAACAGTTATCTGAGCTTCCGCCCGGCATTCATAGCCTACCGATAAACAACGAAGAACATTCGGTTATTTCCGTCACATCGGATATCAATGGCTGGTCTTATGTGACATTAATGGCAAGTAATCAATTTTTCAGCAGCGTGCTTAATGTTCGGAGCTTCATCATTATTTTATTCATTGTGATCGCCATTGTAGGAACGGCCATCGCTCTATTATTCGCTCGGATGCAATATCTTCCGATTGCAGAGCTGGTTCGCTTCACGAACAAAAAAACAGATACACCGGCCTCCGGAAATGAGCTCGAGTATATACGAACGACATTGCAGCAGTATAGCTCCAAGATTGATCTACAAGAACCCTATGCACGCAACCATGTTCTCTCCATGCTATTAAAGCACGGTTATGCACAAATGATGACGCCAGAAATATTCGATACCTTTCATCTGCACTTTGACCAAAGTCATCATTTTGTCATGATGATGGGTTGGGATGACTTAGAACAGCAGCACCTTCAGGCACGACAAGAAGTACATCGCAAGCTTGCGTATCTTGAATTTCCAGCGCTTGC
>DOJM01000116.1:415-3965 GCA_003529225.1 Paenibacillus sp. | reverse complement strand
ATTATCTATACCAGTCAGTAAGCCTATTTTATCATTGTTGCTCTCAACATTGGACATTGCGATTCCACCTACCTGTGCCAGTGCTTCTACAATTAATATTCCAGACATTACGGGATAGTCAGGGAAATAACCGGGAAAATAAGGTTCATTAATGGTTACATTTTTAATTCCAACAGCTCTCTTCCCCTCATTAATCTCCAATATTCTATCAACCAAGAGAAATGGATTCCGATGAGGAATAATCTCTTTAATTCTTTCAATATCAAGCATGGATTTGCCTCCCTAATCGGTTTATTACCATTTTATCGCCTTTGGGTTAAACCGGCCCGAAAAAAACTCAACATAACTCTTGTTAAACTATCCTATCCGTTAGCGTAATAACTGCTCGAAATCAATAACCAAAGGGTATATACTCTCCATTGAAATGATAATGGTAGCCGTTATCTATTCGGACATATCCGAGTATACAACGATCTCTATCCCTGTATGAAACACTAGAGTAGTTTTTATTGTCTTTATTACCTTCAGCAATCAAAATTTCATTGTCTTCACAAGCTAAAACAATTCCGATATGATCGTGAGAATTATCGGAGAGAAGCTTATCGAAAATAACAATATCACCACGTGCCGGATTAAATTCTTCTTGTTTAGCGTCATAGAAAAATCTAGTTTCGGGCAGTTGAGCCCAATCCAACCACGCACCAACCCCAGCTAGCCGATACATTCGGTTAGGATATCGAATTGGAAGAAGTATTCCAACCTGCATACAGCAGTAGTATACAAATGCAGCACACCAATTACCTTCTAGTACTTTATAGATATCAGAGTCCGGCCAATACTTGCAAATTTCCCGATAACGTTCATCTTCCGGTACCCCGATTATGTTTTGCCCTGCGAGCTTTTCCGCAAAATCAGCCAGCCTAAGTCGACTGTCTTTAGTTTTTCTATTTAATGCTTCCGCATCTACGATAAATTCCGTATCTACATTTCCCTCCGGAATCCCTAATTCAATAAATACATTTTGTAGTCTATGTATATCCGTCTTAAGCAAATGATTACCTGTATTTTGAAAGTACATCTGCAATAAAATAGCGTCTTTAATAACTTCCTCATCTGGTCCATGAACTCGATGTCTATCATCTTGATAAAAGATTGACCTAAGAATTACTGATATCTCTTCGTCGGTAAAGATTTGGGTGCTACGTATTATAGGTCTTACCGCGTCTGCACTGTTGTGACCAGGAAAGTTATTAATTCCAGTTTTATAGAAATAAAAATCATATAGCACCCCCGCGATCGCAGCGATTTCCGAATCTTGTCCTCTTCTCATAGCGAGCATCGAAGCGAAGGTAGACACTCCTGAAAGATGAGCCCAAGCCTTCTGATTCTTAAAGTTGCTCTGCATTTCATAAACAAGGGATCGAACAATTTCAAGTCGCTTAGATTTCTTCTCACATATCATAATTAATTCCCCAATCCCCGAACTAACACAGGCTTATGTCCGTAGCCTCTCTGTACTCATAAAACTAACGTATCCCGTTAGTTCAAGCTTTAGCACAACGAGTCATTTGAGGATATATCTCGTTAGGTGGTCTGCTTAATCGAGTGTCCAGTTTATAATATTTTGTTACCCAATGGTTTAATGACTTTGCTTTGAAACCAAGACTCTTATACAATTTTATTGCAGGATTGCCTTTCACAACCCCGAGTGTCACGATTTCCCCACCCCTTCGCACAATTTCATTTACAAGAAATGAAATAAAAGCTCTTCCGTATCCTCGTGATTGAAGATCTAGACGAACAGACACATGACTCAGTTCAAACCCGTCAATAATTCCGACTGCTGCTATTTCACCATCAATAAGCATCACGAATCTATTGCTCCTATCTTCGGCGAATCTCATCCGCTCTGTTTCGTTAGGAGGATAATAGTAAGACGGAAGAATCCCCACGTGTTCATGCATTTCGTAAAAAGCTAATTCGCAAATGTTATGGCATATTACATAATCATCATCTTCGTATTGCCTTACAGTGATATTAGTCTCAGGAAGAAGTACACCTTCACGCTCCATGATAAAGGATGAATAACTAATGTAATAACCATGCTTATATAAAAATTGCTGAGAACAACGGTCGCCATCTATACAGAAACCTATCGAACGTTCTACTGCTACATTTTGAGAAAGTATTTTATCCGCCTTTTCCATAAGTGTGGCACCGATGCCCATTCTTCTGTATTCTTCGTTAACAAATATCGTCGTCAACGCTCTTCTCTTAAAGCCATCAAAAGAGAGAAAACCTACCGTGAAGTCGTTGTAACGAGCAACAAATATACCGTCTGAGCGCATTTTGTTACTCTGTTGAAACACATTAAACTGTTCATTTTCACACAACATGGCTGTGATTGAAGCTTCGTCCCTTTCGGGTTTATAGGGTTCAATTATTAGTTGTTCCATCGGCATTCACCTTTGACCAGAAGTTTAGTTTTGCTGCAATTTTCATAAATCTTCCTTAATCCTTAGGACTGGAGCTAATACGTACTCTATAATAATTAGACCATAATTTACAAAAATAGGTTTCTCTATACTACCCGATTAGTTGAACAAATAAAAAGGCTGCCGAAGCAACTGCTATTCCACTATCGTTCTCCGTTAGCTTAGTTTCTAAAATATAAATTCTGTCTCGTTGTTTTCCTTATCAAGATATATAACCCTACAGGAATCTTTCCAACTGTCCCAATTTAATACGCTATCAACTTCCACACGAAATAATTCATTATATGGTACATTCATAGGATTAGAAAAATCATAAAAAACAAGTTCATAGGGGCATGCCCAATAGCATCCATCAATCACTATTAGTTTTTTCTGTTGAAAATATATTATTTCCCCCCAGCAAAATCCATGCCCTTTATAAGCCTCTTCGGGAACATAATGATTGGTTTCTTTATTTGATAAATTAACAATTGAATACCCCTGATAATCTAACCCACATAACAGATATTCTGTGCCATTTACCCCCAACCAACTGAATAAGAATGGGTCATAATTTCTATATATTATGTCGATGATTTTATGCTCACTATCCGTAACAATCCCTTTTGTGTAATTATATCTGATAAAACCTTCAACATGGTTATAGTGATGGATTTCAAGTTTGAACTTTCCTGAAGTTGAATAAATAATTTCAGTTTTCTCAGAGATGTAAAATTCATCTTGAAAATAGTACATCATCTCAGCTCTTTCACTGAGAAACTGTGAGTCCTCAACAATATTCCTCAAATTCTTTCACCTCGCCTTAGTATTACAAATTGTACCATATTTTCAGACAGGCTATTACGCTATCTTCCCGTCTAGTTGAATAAAGGCGGACTTTAAGGGGGAATCTGCTTAGGATCACCAAAAATCCCCTCGCGTTGAGGGGATTTTTCCTATTGCAATGCATTAGGTGTCTCCTAACATTTCCTACAAACGCTAATGATAGATGAAGATGACGGAGAGAACGGCGTTTTATCCCAGTCAGCATATTGATGTTCGACGCGAAAGCCGTG
>DOJM01000116.1:0-397 GCA_003529225.1 Paenibacillus sp. | reverse complement strand
GTGGTTCGTTTATCCCCCGAATCACGCATCGTGACCCAATGCATGATATGCTGGCTAGCATCGTAACATTGTGTGCCTGATACCTTGACGTTTTTCCCATCCTTATCAATAAAGGATCCCCATTCTGTCTCCTCTTGATCGGATAAATCCGTTCCCTCCGGATTACGGGTCTCGAAGGCAAAGATTGCATGGGGTTGTAAATGTTTGTGAACGGTAGTAAGCAAATCGTTTTGATCTTGATCACTTAAGAATGCCTGAAATGCATTGCCAGTCAAATAAATCATCGAAAATCGCTTGTCCGATTCGAAGGTACGGGCATCGCCTTCCATAAAAGTAACAGTCAACCCTTCCGCCTTCAACCGCGCATATGCGAGCATCGCCGAAGAGATATCTACAC
>DOJM01000337.1:9203-14724 GCA_003529225.1 Paenibacillus sp. | reverse complement strand
AAGAAAAGGCATTCGGTTTGTTGTCGCTAGCGGGAATCAATATTATCAGCTGCGGTCGTTTTTTCCTGAAATTGAGCATGAAATTGCTTTTGTTGCGGAGAATGGCGCTTATATTATAGACGGGAAAGAGGAAGTGTTCACAGGTCGAATGTCTAGTGAAACGATTGCGAAGACTCTGGAGTTGCTAAAACACTATCCTTCCGCGAACATTGCATTATGCGGTAAACAAAGTGCTTACATGCGGCATGATGAATCAGATGACTATTATAATTATTCGAAACAATACTACCATCGATTAAAGAGAGTAGAGAATCTAACGTCTATTGAGGATCAATTATTTAAATTTGCCCTTCGTTTTCCACTTGAAGATCTGGATCAAGCACTTGTAAACTTGAAGCTTGAGTTAGGGGAGGAAGCTACGGCCGTATCGTGCGGTCATGAGGATGTGGATATTATTGTAAAGGNNATTGCGAACAATAAGACGGCGGCTTTTGGAGATAGTGGCAATGATGTCGAAATGCTAAGGCATGTACATTATAGCTATGCGATGGAACATGCGAGTGAACTCGTGAAGAAGACGGCGAAATATCAGATTGGTTCGAATAATACCGAAGCTGTGCTGGATGCGATAGACCTGCTATTATGGTAAATAAAAGAAGCTATTCCATGGGATTCGTTGTATAAAGTAAAGATGTCTTCACCCTCCACCAGCTCTTCTATAAAGTTTGCAACCGATCCGTATTTTATGAAGCGACAGGGATAGAACGGCAGAAAAAAGCAGCGGTCCGATGATTAATTATCAACCGCTGCTGAATTAAATGATGGCCCATGCTAACATTGCCCAAGCATTTGAATCATTCCACGTGGTATGCAGCCAAACTGCGGATCACGGGCTTCTCCGCGCTGGAAAGGAAACTTACACATAATAGATCGGTTTCCCGCCTTTTCTCCGCTGGCATACACTTCTTTAGCATCGAATAATTCTTTATATAACGTTGTCGTTTTGTCTAAATCTTTAACAACAAATGTTATATGACTTATTTTCTCAATCATATTCATCCTTCCTTAGATAAGGTCTGATGTTGTTCATACCTTGTTCAGATATATATTAAAATATAGAATGAACGCGCGTAAGAGCGAGGCAGCTCCGTTTTTCCTATACAATTAACCGAAAATAGGATTTTACGGACATTCCATCTACGCCATGGCTTCCTTTATTAGATTCGACACGCTTTAACGCATCCAGTAGATTTTCCCGTGACAGCAACTGCTCCAACATTTTTTTACCTCTCCTTACGTAATTTGTGCCTTCTACTTGTTCCAAAGATGAATTCTGCCCTATCCTCCTCTCCATCTATCTGCTTCATTTACTCTCGCACGCCTTTGGCAGTATGGGTTTTGGTTTGTTTAGCCACCTCATCCAACGTACACTAACCTTCTATGAAGTTCGTGTTCCTCAAACCGGAGATTTGCCACTGGCTTACTTCAGATTCCACCTCATAGTGGACACCTTTGCCTTAAGCTATGGCTACTACTGCCTTCGCTATCCGGTAATTAAACCATATAGATAGCGCACATGTTAGGCGCACATAAAGAAGAAGTCGCGATATGCGCTGCTTCTTCTTTATCACCTTTTATGTCTAGGAGACCTTCCCATGCCATTTGTATGTCATAGCGGACTTACCTGGAATGGTAACGTTAAAGCTTTGGCTTCCCCACTGGATTTTTACATTCTGTGGAGAACTGGTAGTCTTGCTTAAGATACGTGACATTATCCCCAGGTCGAAGCTGTTGTTTAAGGCTATATCCCGTCCTAGATGCAGTTGTGTTCTTAAACATCAATCGTGTGAAGTATGTTCAACAACCATGATCACACTTAATAAAATAAGTTCCAGAGTAGTGATCCAGTAGTTATTGAACATGAGGCATCAATTACCTACCGTCCCATAGTCTTTGATGGTTAATTTTACCTCATACTTGATCGGAACTTTACTAAATGTTTGATCCCAATCCTTTTTGACCTTTTCCCATACATAAGGGTACTCAATTCTCAATTTATTTCCGAACCCAGAAACGTCTGCTTTGTATTCCTGTTGTAATTTTTCTAATACATTTTTTACCAAAAGTTCCACCATTTTTTCAGCAGTTTTTTCAGCTCTTTTTAGAAATTCATTTTTAAATGCATCCTCCGAAATAACCCAATTTTCAGCAATTCTTCCTTCAGACTCGATTTTTATATTAAATGAGATGCTGTCTCCATCAACATAAGGTATAATTTTACTTTTCATTTTCAATACTTCGTATATAATTGGCTGACCTGTCTCTTCATCAAAGCTTTCTACTAAGCCGCCGTTCCCCTTTCCGGTTATCCAGGTTAAGCCCTGTAATTCCTGTTCATTCAAAAAACCACGCAATTTTTTTGTCTTTCCTTCAATCACGGCAGCTCCTGAAAATTTATTTTTCCCATTCGCCGAGATCACATTTTGCAAAAGAAAACTGGATCCTGAATGCAACTTTCCCTCTAATTTGGCCAGTATCATAGGAGGTAAAATCTTTGTGGTTCTTTTGTGACCTTGTATAATCTCAACGAGTTGATATGCTGGAATGTCTTTTGGTTCCTTCGATTCTAATGTTATACTTGCACGGTTTTTAGCGATTAGAATGTAGCCACTTGGTCTTATCTCCATTTCCCTAAGAAAAAAATCCAAAATCTGTTGCAGATTCAAAGTACGTGCAAGATCCTCTCCAATGACAATCACTTTTGAATGTTCAGCAAAAGCACGTTTGTCGATTCTCAATATCATATTACGTAAAGTGGTAAGGATGGCATCGCCTGTTTCCGAAACGTTTTTGTAAGCCTTTTGTTGTGATGCACCTCCTTTTGTTCCAGTTCCAGTTGTCTCTGAGGTGACAAATTGATTAGTTATAATAAACAGATCTCTATTAGAATACCTGTCTTCTTGTTCCGGATCTCCCCCAACACCCCCTCCTTTTTCTAAATCCATTGCAGTACCTGCAACTAGGCCCAAGCTTTCAATTTCTTTACTGCTCCAGCATCCTGAAAGAGGCAGGAGTATAAGAAATATCAGCGGAACCAAAAATAACCGTACATTATGATGACTTAGTTTCATGTTTTTCACCCTTCAATCTCGAAATTGAAAGTAAGATTAGTGGCAGGACGCCAAATAAAAATATGGCGACGTTACCAATTCTATCGCCAAGTTTAAATAGATCATTGATATTTTTCGGAAACATAGCAATGATGTAAATAATCGGTATCAAGCCATATATAAATGGTTTGATGTTCTTTTTGAAGAGTTGAGCTAGCCCTAACGCAGCCGCGTAGTAGGTGATGGTAAATGTTGCGAATATTTGCATAATCCAAATCACAAGCAACAAAGACTCAAATCGTTCGAAAATTAAACCGGTGATTTCAAAACTTCGCATAAGATCAAGTGTAGGCCATGTCCTTGTGACCACTCCGTCCACAGATAAGGCTCNNAACGACTTTTACGGCTTTGTCAGGCTGTTTCAAAAACGCTACAAGGAGCAACATAATTTCAGGACCTAAAAATGCGAGTGAGGCTGTCTTAATCCCTTTTAACACGGGTAGCATTCCCAAACCTAAAACCGGGCGAAGATTATCTATCTCAAATATTCCTAAGCTCATAAAGGTAACCAGCAAAAAAATGATGATCGTAATAGGGAGTATTATTTCAAACATACGGGCGATCGGGTTTATCCCGCCTATGATCAGATAGAAGCCTACCCACAAAAACGGCAGGATGATACCCCAGGTGGGAGTGCCTTCCAGCAAAAAAAAACCCGTTACTTCTGCCATTGTTCTGACTTCAAATGCTGAAATTGTAAAAAAGTAACCAACAATAACTAAACTAAGGAACCCGCCCACCCATTTACCCACAATTTCTTGGCAGTATTGATAAAAAGTTTTTCCCGGAAATTGCTGGCTTAATTTCACGATGATTACACCAGCGATCATTGCGATCAGCCCTCCTAAAAAAACGCTAATCCAAACATCTGGCGTTTTCACCTTTTCCACTGATACTCGGGGCAGGGTGAGAATCCCCGCTGCAAGAATATAGTTGACGAGGATAACAACTGCTTGTGAAGTTGTAATTCGATCTTTTGAACTGATTATCATGGTTGGTTATTTCCTTTCATAGCGACTATCCTTTGCGAATGGAATCTTTCGTATACATTATCATGGACGGCGTTTCTTCNNAAAAAAAAAAAAAAGACAAAAAAAAAAAAAAAAAAAAAAAAAAAAAAAAAAAAAACCCCCCCTTTTTATTTTTTTAATGGCAGCGAAAAACATGGCTATAAAACGAAGCATACGTAATGTAATCCCTGCACTATATTGAGGGATGGCAAAGGAAGAAATGGCAGTTAATGCCATTACAATCACCATAAATGGGCTGACAATCCCTGCTTGTACGGCAGCTTCCCCAATGACCAGCCCGCCGACAATCCCAATTGTCGGGCCAATAGGCTTAGGTGAGCGTAGCCCAGCTTCCCGAAAAATTTCGATGGCTACTTCCATGATCAGTGCTTCTATTATTGCGGGAAACGGAACTCCTTCCCTCGTTCCCATGATAGATAAGGCTAGTTTGGTTGGGATTAATCCTTGGTGAAACGATACAAATGAAATGTACAAGGAAGGTCCAAAAAGAGAAATAAAAGCGGCAAAATAACGTAATAGGCGGAGGAGAGAAGTAGGTAACCAACGCTCATAATAGTCTTCTGGTGAATGCAACAGCATACTAAATGTAACCGGAACGATCAAGGCAAATGGCGTCCCATCTAACAAGATCGCCACTCGTCCTTCCGTCAAGGCACTATAAACTCGGTCGGGACGCTCCGTACTCTGTACTTGTGTAAAAGGACTGAGGTAATTATCTTCGATGAGTTGTTCTACATAGCCTGATTCCGGTACATCATCAATATTTATTTTTTTGATTCTGTCCTTAACCTCTTCGACTAAATCAGGGTCAGCAATGTCTTGGATATAGGCGATGACCAGTTCTTTTTTTGTACGCAGTCCAACTTGAAAATTGATGATTGATAAGTCACGATTATCACCATGCTGTCGCAAAAGGGCAGTATTATCGCTTAAAGTTTCTGTGAATCCTACCCGTGGACCTCTAACCAATACCTCCGAAACTGGTTCTTCAATATTTCGTGATTTCCCTTTGGTCGTACCGAGAATTAGCACATTCGGCACTCCATCAACTAACAATGCTGTCGATCCTGTTAATACTTTGGACACCAAATCTTTTAAGTCATGTACTTCTGTTAATTCACTAATGGAAAGGATTTGATTTTTAATAAACTCTTTTGAAATGTCCCCTTTCACAAAAGGTGACTCCTGGTTGTATTTTTCGGAAAAACTTACCATAAGTGATTTCATAATGTGTTTCTCGATGAGCTCTTTATCTGACAACCCGTCAACAAAAATGACTGCTGCGCAAACGCCTGTTCCTCCTATGTGAAACTCTCTAAA